>CANNKD010000168.1 GCA_947505205.1 Bacteroidota bacterium
CGACCAAAGTACAGCGCCTTTCGCGTGTGAAAGTTCTGGCACGTGTTACACCTTCTCCTGTTGGACTGGCAATGGTAAAAGAAGCAAAACCAGCACCACCTTCGCCTAAACCAGCATAACTGGGGCCATTTTTGATAAAAATAGAACAGTTCATTGCTTTCGCCATTTTACTGAGTTTGGCTAAATTGAGCGAATGCATGATGGCTGTATGCCTGAATCCGTGTTCGCATCTGACAGCCAAATCAATGGCATCATCAACATTTGGAACCCTTACCAGCGGCATAACGGGCATTAATTGCTCGGTCCAGACAAGCGGATGATTCGCATCAACTTCACACAGAAGTAATCGTGTAGAATCGGGAACAGTCAATCCAATTGCCAGAGCAATTTTGGCTGCATTTTGTCCGATGAAGGTTTTATTTGCTGCACCTTCATGCCCGGGCCGTCCGGGATCGGTAATGACTAATTCTGTAATTTTTTTAATTTGCTCCGGTGACAAAATGTAAGCACCGTTTTTCTGCATTTCAATTTTTAACTGATCGGCAACAGAATCAACAACAATCGTTTCTTTTTCACAGATACAGATGAGGTTGTTGTCGAAACTGGCTCCGGCAACAATATCTTTTCCTGCTTTAGCGATATCGGCTGTTTCGTCCACAACACAAGGGGGATTGCCCGGCCCGGCTGCAATAGCCTTTTTCTCCATTCTCATGGCGGCTTTCACGACGGCTGGCCCACCTGTTACAACCAAGATGGTAACATTTGGATGGCTCATCATTTCGCGAGCCGATTCAAGCGTTGGCGATTCGATACAGGTAATAAGGTTTTTTGGTCCACCGGCTTCAATAATTCCTTCGTTCAGAATACTGACCAAAAGTGCTGAAACTCTTTTTGCTGCCGGATGTGTATTAAAAACCACTGAGTTTCCGGCGGCAATCATGCCGATGCAATTGCTGATTATCGTCGCAGTAGGGTTTGTGCTTGGCGAAATGGAACCAATAACGCCATAAGGCGCATGTTCGATCAATGCCAATCCGTGATCATCTGAGAAGGTTTCCGGAACGATATCTTCAACACCGGGTGTTTTCCGGATAGCCAATTCGTTTTTTACAACTTTATCTTCCCATCGACCCATGCCGGTTTCTTCGCTTGCCATTTTCGAAAGCATCACAATATTGTCTCTCGATACTTTTCGGATGTTGGCAATAATATCTTTACGGGTTTCCAAACTTAGTTTTCCCAATTCAAAAAAAGCAACTTCAGCTGCTTTAACAGCCTGATCTATTGTTTGAAAAACGCCCAACTTCGTCCTTTGGATGCCTTTGTCAAGTTTGAGATCTTGTAAGGCTTCACGAACCAATTGACGTATATTTTCTTCTAAATTATCCATGTACAAAATTTGTATTACATAAAGAAAGGTCTGATTTCTTTGTGTGGTTGGGGAATGATGGTGTCCATGCCGAGCAGGTTTTTCTCTTTTGCTTTAGCAGTCCCAGCTTTAACAGCAGATTGAACCGCATCCAGACTACCCATCATTTTAACGTATGATTTTCCTCCATAGCCATCGGCTAGTCGGATTTCAATAATTTTAACACCGCCTTCTTTGACAGCACTATCGGCCGACTCAATACCCGAAACGATAGATAATGTTTCGATGATGCCGATTGTATCCCATTCTCCAATGTTAATGATGTTTCCGATAGCCGGAATAACATCGGGATGAACCTGGGGAAGGAAAAGTTTGTCAACAAGATAGTCAGCCCCGGTTTCACAACCAGCATTAAAGGCGTATTCAACAGAGGCGACATCACCGCTGAAAATGATCAGATATTTTCCCGAACTGATGGTTCGGGCATCGATAATCTGAATGGGTGCCACTTTCACCATCTGGTCAAGCGCCTGTAAACCAATTACAATGCTGCTGAATTCTAAAGCCCCGAGGACAATGATGTGTTGATTTTCCATTATTTTTTATAAACCACTTTATCGTTTTCATCAATCATATCAATGATTCCAACGATGATTGCATCAATGGCTTTATTTGTAGTTGTGGGCGTTTCACGGGCTGAAGTGCTCTCCGAAATCATGACCAGCTCGTTAATGCCGGCACTCACCAGATCGAGAGCGACTAAAAAATCATTTTTCACTTGTCCGGCCTGATTGCATTTATTGACTAATAAATACCTTCCTCCCGGAATCTCAATATTTATTGAGCTGCTCGTAATTGTTCCAACAACTTTTCCCAATACCATTTGATGATTTTATTTTTTTTGATAGGTATAGATTCCGTTTTGCTCAATAACGTCAACAATGGCCACCACTGTTGCGTCGGTAGGTAGGTTTTTGGTTGCGTCGGCCAAACGGGCACTGCTCCCCGAAACATAAAATACGATTTCATCAATACCGGCTCCAACAGCATCCATGGCAACCACAAAATCGTTTTTGCCTTTCATGTTTACAGGATCTATTTTTTCGAGCAATAACAGTTTGACACCTTCCATTTTTGCAGCTTTCTGACTGGATACTACTGTACCTGTTACCCTGGCTAAAATCATCTTATTTTTTGCTTTTGCGACCTAAAGGTAATGCGTTGTCAACATTGGCATGTGGGCGTGGGATGATATGGCTTGAAACAATTTCGCCAACTTTTTCGGCAGCGACCAAACCGGCATCTACAGCAGCTCGTACCGAGGCAACATCACCACGAACAATCGCTGTGACGTAACCGCCACCGGTTTTCTCAAAACCAATCAATTCGACTTTGGCAGCTTTTACCATGGCGTCAGAAGCTTCAACCATTGCAGCAAAACCTCGTGTTTCAATCATTCCTAATGCATCCGTATTAAAATCAGACATCGTTTTATCTCCTATAATTTAATGTGATTAATATTCTTCTCTTCCGATAATTTCGGCTAAACGTTTTTCAACAATTGTTTTACACTCAAGAACTTCGGCTTCGGCACCACCGATATAAACACGGCCAAATTTCCCGAATCCAATTACATCGATGATTTTGATGTGAGCAGCTTTTTCGGCTTCATTGGCAGCATAATAGGCATATCCGGCAGGTTCCATTTCCAAAACATAGAGTGTATCGCCTTTCAATAACATATTTCCATGACGCGTTCGGTTGATTAATTGAGCATGATGATCGTCAACATTTTTAATCAGCTGGCTTGTCAGGATTCTGGGTTTAATTCTGTTTACCTCGCTTTGATTGATTGCATTTAAAACTGCCTGACCGGCCATGCGCGTATCGCCCTGACTGTCGGAGTGAATTTCGAGCATGCCGTAAGCGCGTTCAACAATCTGCATTCCGGGCAAAACATTAGTTGCTTTAATAGCAATGTCAGTCAATGCATTGATTTCGATGCCCGGAGCAATTTCGATGATACAGCTAGCTTGACCACTTACCGGAAGAAAACCTCTGGAAACGGTTGAGATATACGAAGCCATCTGCAGCTGTAGTGAATCTAAGAAAATATAGGTTCTCAGATCGATATGTGATTTGGAATCATTCATCTTGTATGGGATTATTTATTTGTTTTTCTCCCTAGAGGAAGCGCTGAATCTACATTTTGATGAGGTCGTGGGATAATATGTGAGGAAACAATTTCTCCGACTTTTTCTGCGGCACGCAAACCGGCATCAACCGCTGCCCGAACAGAGGCAACATCGCCGCGGACGATAGCTGTGACATAACCGCCACCTGTTTTTTCGTAACTTACCAGTTCAACATTAGCTGCCTTTAGCATAGCATCTGATGCTTCAACCATGGCTGCAAAGCCCCGGGTTTCAATCATTCCCAAAGCCATCATTTCATTGTTTTCCATATATTTAGTACTTAAAGTTTTGATATTTATAACACAATCAATTGAAATTTACGCAACGAATAAGTCTGATTTTCTATTAAAGCATACCTGAATTTGTGTTAATTGAAACAGGCATTCAACTGTCAAATATAGTGATTATTCACAAAGATGATGAAAATTCACCCAAAGTGGTATAATCTTATTTTGATGTGCCAGAAGTAAAATGGTAATAAGGTTTAATAAAATCGCTTAACACATTTATGAATATTACATATCACCAAACTTTCCCCGCTCACCCAGCTAACGCATGAATTCTTGTCTCGTGGTATATTAGTTTCCTCACCTTGTGGCGGATTAATTTTCTGTGAGATTCCCGCTTGGCAGGCAAGGCTGCGCTAAGTTGTAAACCGTGCCGGATGCGAAGGCAGAATTAAGTTCAATTCCCTTTGCTGGCAGGAACAGATAATTGTATACCTTTGTAACTACATGAAATACAACCTCGATGACATCATTTTGAATGGAACTGAAGGTAAATCCACGCATGCATATGTCAACTGAATGACTTTTGTTTAAATAAAATGATTTTACTAACAAATACAAAGGACGGATTATGAGCAAGAAAATCTTACTTCAGACATTATTTGTGATTTTGTTTTCGATAACAGTAAATTCCTTATCGGCTCAAAAATCATCTGAAAAGATTAAAAATGAGATTACAAATGCAATGAAAACATGGAACGCTGCTACTAAAAGTGCAAATGTTGACCAATGTATGGCCCTGTTTGATGATTCAGAAAATATAATGTTGATCGGTTCGGATAATGGAGAAATAAATAAGGGCAAAGAACAGACAAAAGAATGGCTTACCCAGCTTTTTGGATTTGCAAGTTTCTCGTGGGAAATGGATAGCATCAACATTGATTTAAACGGCAAGACCGCCTGGGTATTTGTTGAAGGCACGATGATTGTTGAATTTAAAAAGGGGGGAATCAAAAGAACACCTTATCGTTTTACTGGTATTTTGATTAAGAAAAAAGGCGAGTGGAAATGGCGATTATTTAATGGTTCAATACCACGGGGTGAATAGCCCCAAATGATACAGATTTGCACTCTGCATCATTTAGCCATGAATTCCCACTGATACAGATTTGTAATCTGCATTCATTAGTCAGGAATCTGTGATTCCAATTATTAAGTTTTTTCCTTCTTCCCGTTAATGGTATTATTCAATTTCTGTTTCAATAGCGATTGAAAATATAGTGTTAGGATCAATGGTCTTAAAGCTTGGTTTTTGGGTTAAATCGGTTGATTCATCCTCCCGATCAGGAAGTCCGAGCCATGGTTCTATACATACATAATCGGCAAATGGTTTCGACCACAATGCTAGATGCGGATAGCCTGTAAATTGAACTACGATTCCTTTTTTCTCATTCTTTTTACGCAGTCGAATCCAATCGAATTCTATGTTAGTGAAAATCAAAGCATCGTCATCGAATAGTGTATCTGAAAGCGGAAGTATCTCGTCATTACTCATAATTTCACGCTTGTAATACGAAAGTAAACCCGATGCTCCTAGTGTGTCAGCCTTAAGGTTTAATTGAGTGGGGAATTCAATAACATAGTCCGATAACTTTGTGTTTTCACTGAAAGAACACGCATAAGCTGTATGTCCACCAAAGGCGAAGGGCATTGGAACGGAGTCCCTATTTTCAACTTTATAATTCATAATTAAACGATTCTCAATAAGGGAGAACTCTACCGAGAATGAAAATTTGAATGGATATTGTTTTAGCGTCTCCTCGGAACTTGTTAGCGTAAAAGCACACTTAGAAACCTCATATTGCTCGAAACGAAGCTGATTGTTATTTCGAATAATTCCATGCCTTGGCATTGCGTATTCTTTCCCATTAAAAACAACCTTGTCCTCTTTAATTTTTCCAATAGCAGGGAACAATACTGGTGAACTGCTTCCCCATATTGAGTTGTCTATCTGCCAAATGTACTCAACTCCAGTTGCCTTATTCTTCAGGGAACGTATTTCAGCTCCATTAGATTCAATGGTGCAAATCAGTTTTTCGTTTTCAATAGTGTGTAACATAATTCAAATATATAAACAGTGTCATAAATTAGAAGTAAAATTACAATGAAATTTTCATTTTTTGCTTGAAGCACAATGGCTGAGGTTTCTAAGAAATCGGGACAAGTTATGACAGGTCGGAGATTATTGACGACGCTCATGAGATCCCTGCCTTCGGCAAACGGGGCTTTGCTCAGCAGGTTCTTTTGCCTTTCAAAATGAAAAATGCGAAGCATTCAATTACCAATTACAGGTCATGATAAATTCGGCTGGCCTGAATATTGACATAAAATAGTAATTTTCACCAGCTTTTGGGATATGCTTTTGTTTGCCTGGATTTCTTTTTGTTTGATGGAAGTTAACAAGGAAGCAGTTGGTTCAGAAGTGATTTTTTACACACCGAACCGAGAATCCATAATTTTTTGGGTATCCATAAAAGTGTGAAGACTTAAACCACCCAACGGTAGAATATTGGTAATTAAGTGTTCGGTTGAACGCAAGATAGGTAATGTTGATATACTCAGTGGAGCTCCAGTAGAGTGTTTCTAGAGTCAAACCAGTGAATGATCCAAGTGCCCGCTGCCCGGCAGGTAAAGCTGAGAAACCGCTGCTATTGCTCCCGTTACCCCCATTATACCAGCCACTGGTTGTTTTCATTTTATTGCCCTCATCTGTGCCTCGCCATCCAAAAGCATCGGCTTCACTAAAGCTCATCCCTAAATACATTTCCAGTTCAATCCATTCGGCATCGCTGGGTAGGTGCCAGTTGCAAGGACAAATACCCTGAACATCACTCGGGTTTGTTTCACTGGTTGCAGCGCCATTCATAGCTGCTGCCCAGGTATAAAGTGCGCCATAAATAGTTGCATTTGTTAATGAGTTGTCATAATAACAATAAGCCTTGTCTGTAAAGCTAAGATTTGACCATGAACTTTTATTTTCAACCAAAGGGATTTCGGTTCCATCGCTATAATGAGCCGATTTTAAATTTTCAGACATCCACCATTGGTTCCCGATTTTTATGGTCTTGTAGTTGTTCCCATTGTAATCAGTTATTGTTCCGGTTTCAGGAGTTGCCACTGTTATGAACTGCTCCTTATTTACCGAATCTGAACCATACAGGTTCGAGCCTACCAGCTTAACTGAATATTGACCTGCAAATAAATAACTATGCACCGGATTTTGTGAAGTGGAGATATTTCCATCTCCAAAATCCCACAACCAGCTGGTTGGTAAATTTGTAGATTGATCGGTAAATTGTATCGATGAGCCGGTAATAATATTTGTTTCATTTACG
>CANNKD010000169.1 GCA_947505205.1 Bacteroidota bacterium
AATAAACACGTAAAGATGAAAAACTTAGGTAGCATTCTATTCTCCACAGCCATTGTTTTGGCAGCGATTATCTTTTCTTATGCATATCAGCATCGAAACAAGGCCAACAATACTATCAGTGTAACTGGCTTAGGATCAAAAGATTTCGTATCTGATTTAATTGTTTGGAATGGTTCATTCAGTAAGAAAAACACCATTTTAAAAGAAGCTTATGCGCAACTTGATAAAGACAGGGAAAGTGTGAAGAATTACCTTTTATCGAAAGGCATCGCTAAAGAAAATATCGTTTTCTCTTCGGTTACCATCGACAAGGAATTTGACGAAACATACGATAATTATGGCCGAAGACAAACTTACACTTTCACCGGTTTTTTGTTAAAACAAGAGATTCAGGTTGAATCGAATAACGTTGACCAGGTGGAAGAAGTTTCGCGCGAAGTAAGTGAGCTGATCAATTCAGGTGTTGAATTCTATTCATTTAGTCCACAATATTATTACACCAAATTGGCAGAACTGAAGATTGAAATGATTGCTGAAGCTACAAAGGATGCCAATATCCGTGCAAAAAAGATTGCCGAAAACGCAGGAAGTAAAGTCGGGAAATTAAAGAAAGCTGATATGGGCGTATTTCAAATTACAGCACAAAATTCGGCAGAAGAATATTCATGGGGAGGATCATTTAACACAACCTCCAAACGTAAGTCAGCAACAATTACAGTAAAACTCGAATACGAAGTTGATTAGGTCAATCTACGACCATTTTCACGTCTAATGAATCACGTAACGCATTTCCAATCAGCATAAATGCTAACACAAGTAACATGATTGCAATCCCAGGTAATAATGCCATATATGCAGCATCAAGTAAAATAAAGGCGTAATTTTCTTTTAGCATTCCACCCCACGATGGTGTTGGTGGTTGCACGCCAAGTCCTAAAAAACTTAAGCCTGCTTCTATCAAAATAGCTGAGGCGAAGTTTGCTGCAGAAATAACAATGACCGAGCTCATCACATTGGGAAGAATATGACGGAGAATTATCCTGAAATCACTGTATCCCAAGGCTCTACCGGCCTCAACAAATTCCTTTTCGCGAATGCTAATGATTTGTCCACGTACAACACGAGCCACTTCAACCCACATGGTGAGTCCAACGGCCACAAAAACCTGCCAGAAGCCTTTTCCCAAGGCAAAAGTAATGGCGATCACCATCAGCAAAGTCGGAATCGACCACACAACATTGATAAACCAAACGATCATATCATCTGTCCTACCTCTGAAATATCCTGCCAGACTTCCCAAAAAAACACCCAACAACAATGAAATGAAAACAGAAATAAAACCGACCGCAAGACTAATCCGACTTCCAACCAACAAACGACTCAATAAATCACGACCAAATTGATCCGTTCCGAAAAGATATCTCTTCGTTATAATTTGATTATCAATAATTTGTCTCTCCATTTTTTTAATTTCAGACGCAGAAAGATTGTTTGAACCGGATCTGGAGAAATCTCTATTCATTACAACCTCCATCAATCTAAACCCCAGTTTCACCGGCGCAATCTCGTGTTCAGATTCAAAAAGTTCGATATAAATACTATCTGAAACAAAAGCGTAAGTTGTTATTGGATAATATGTTACTTCATCATCAACGCCGGTTAGCGTTTTTTGGAAGACATTGCATCTGGCAGAATTATTTTGCTTGGGAACCAACAAAAAAACACAGCTGAAGCCTGGTCTTTGTGTAGAGATTTCGAGAATTTGTCTGTTAGCATCAGGAGTTGAATCGGGGACAATCCAATATGCAAAAAGAGCTACGAAACTTATAAATGCCACAAACGCCAAAGCGATCATTCCAACCGGATTTGCCTTAAACTTTATCCATGCAATGTAGGCAGGAGAAGAAGAGTCAGTGATTTTCATGCAGTATTAAAGTCCAAAAATACAGATTTATCAGTAATTTTAGTTGACAATATATTATGAGCCACAAAATTGAACCCAAGGATAACAACAATTTTTCTCAAAATAATAAGATTCTGAACTTCAGATTTCCAAAAAACCTGTATATTTGCGGTCTCAAAATGGTGGTTGTAGCTCAGTCGGTTAGAGCATCAGATTGTGGTTCTGAGGGTCGCGGGTTCGAATCCCGTCTTCCACCCAAAAAATCTCGGGCAATTGCCTGAGATTTTTTTTTAACATCTCAATATGAGAATTATTGAATTTGGCGAAAATAAATCCGCAATTTTCAACATCCGAATAATTTATTAAATCCAATTTTCTATTTAGAAAATTATAAATTACATCGTAATGAATTGATTGTTAAACTTCCCCAACAAGATCAATTTTATAAAACTACATTTCTTATGCAATTATTCGATTTTACTCCTTGCTTTATGGCTTTATAATACTTATTTTTGTAATATTGAACGAAATTTGAAAGAGACGATGACGGACACAAGTATTTTGGTTGCAGGGATCGAGTACAAGATTCGAATACTTATTGAAATCAATCAAAATCTCAAAAAAGAAAATGAAGAACTCAAGAATCAGAACACAATACACAAGCTTGCATTAGACAATTTAACAAATAGTAATCAACAAATAACGGAACAATTAAATCATAAAATAATAACAAAATCACTCGGAAGCGAAACTGAAATCGATGAAAGCAGGAAGATAATTCAGGCTTTAGTGCGGGAAATAGATCAATGTATCGCTTTATTAAACAAATAGTTACATATTGCAGCAAAGTATAAATGAACGAAATCACAGTTAATATCAGCATAGCCGATCGCTTTTATCGCCTCATCGTTTCACGCGAGGAAGAAGAACGGGTTCGCAAGGCAGCAGCGGTCATAAACGACCGATTGAAAGCCTACGGCAAAGAATATGCTTATAAAGACCGGCAGGATTTGTTGGCAATGACAGCATTACAATACGCCACCTCCACCTTACTTTTTGAGTCAGAGGTTGAATTTAAAAATAACCATCTCGAGAAAAAATTACTTGAATTGGATGTATTGTTGGAAACACACACTGTTTAATAAAGCATCAAAACGTTCTTTGAAAAAAATATTTGCCCGCTAAGTTCTAAAACGATTGTAAACTCAACATTACAATTTTTACGGGAAAGCTCAAGAACAACAAAAACAGGCCTCATCTCGCTCGTCGGGAACAATGCCTTTGCATTACAGTGGAAGTTCGCGTTGCTTGGCACCCAAAACGTGTTTGAGAGGGGTTTACCTACTCATAGAATTTCAGCGGGCATTTTTTATTTCCCTCTTCCGGGTTTTATACTTAAAACCGAAAATCAAACTATGGGAGAAATCATTATTTATGCCATCCTGCTTATTGCGGGAGGCGGTATTGGCGGGCTGTTGACATCAACAGTGCTGCGAAAGACCATTCTAAAAAAAAGCGATGCCGTGCTTGAAGATGCCAAGCAGCAGGCTGAGATGCTTAAAAAAGAAAAACTATTTCAGGCAAAGGAGAAATTCCTTCAGCTTAAATCAGAACACGAGAGCATGGTGAATGAGAAAAACCTCAACATTT
Organism: Bacteroidota bacterium; assembly: GCA_947505205.1. Taxonomy (GTDB): domain Bacteria; phylum Bacteroidota; class Bacteroidia; order Bacteroidales; family F082; genus CAJBPB01. The sequence goes on from CANNKD010000169.1 coordinate 3,554, forward strand.
CACGTGCCGAAAACAGAATTCAACAAAAAGAACAATCATTTAATCAGAAGCAAGATGAATTTGTACGCAAACAAAAAGAGATTCAGATTCTGCGCGACAATCTAACTGCGCAACTCGAAATCCTCAATAAAAAACAGGCTGAGGTTGACAAATCGCACGAAGAGCACACCAAAAAACTCGAACAAATATCCGGCCTCAGTGCTATTGAAGCTAAAGAACAATTGATTGATGCAATTCGGGATACAGCAAATGCAGAAGCAATGGTGATGGTGAAAGAGATCACCGAAGAAGCCAAACTTACCTCAGCCTCCATAGCAAAGAAGATTGTCATCGAAACCATTCAACGAACAGCTGGTGAACATGCCATTGAAAATACAGTTACAGTGTTCAATATTGAAAGTGACGAGATTAAAGGTAGAATTATTGGCCGTGAAGGCAGAAACATCAGAGCTTTGGAAGCACTTACTGGGGTCGAAATCATTATAGACGACAGTCCGGATGCGATCCTTCTTTCAGGATTTGACCCGGTTCGGCGTGAAATTGCACGACTCTCACTTCACAAATTGGTAACCGACGGACGTATCCATCCAGCTCGTATTGAGGAAGTTGTGATGAAAACAGAAAAACAGGTTGAACAGGAAATCCTTGAAACGGGTAAGAGAACCGTCATCGATTTAGGCATCCACAATCTCCATCCTGAACTCATCAAGCTCATCGGACGGATGAAATACCGCTCTTCGTACGGGCAAAATTTATTGGCACACTCCATCGAAGTTGCTAAACTAAGTGCAACCATGGCAGCGGAGTTAGGTCTAAATGTGAAGGCTGCCAAAAGAGCCGGTTTGCTGCATGATATTGGTAAAATAGCAGAAAATGAACAGGAATTACCTCACGCCCTTTCGGGAATGAAAATTGCTGAGAAATACAAGGAAAAACCAGATATCTGTAATGCCATTGGAGCTCACCATGATGAAATTGAAATGGAAACCCTCATCGCACCTATTGTGCAGGTTTGCGATTCAATTTCAGGTGCCCGTCCTGGCGCTCGGCGTGAAGTAGTTGAAGCATACATCCAACGACTGAAAAAACTCGAAGAAATGGCATTGGCATATCCGGGAGTAGTAAAAACTTATGCCATTCAGGCCGGAAGAGAATTACGCGTAATTGTTGGAGCTGAAAAAGTCACTGATGCTGAAGCAGATAAACTTGCTTTTGATCTGTCACGTAAAATTCAAACAGAAATGACGTATCCCGGACAGATCAAAATCACTGTAATTAGGGAGACGAGAGCTGTGAGTTACGCTAAATAAATTTTCGTATAAATATCAAATGAATATTTTACTTTTGCACGTTAAATTGAATTATTAACTAATAAAAATGAAAAAAATGAAAAAAATCACTGTTCTAATTGTTTTTCTCTTCAGCTTAAATGCTGCCTTTTCTCAAATGTCGATTGATAAAGGCTACAAAGACTTTAATCTTGGCGTTGGGTTCTCCGGATATGGAATGCCTATATACTTTGGAATGGATTTCGGTGTTTACAAAGACATCACGGTTGGTTTTAATGCATCAATGAGATTTGATAATTATTACAACAATTCACTCGGGCTTTCAGCAAATGGTAACTACCATTTTAATACCTTATTGGAAATTCCAAGTAATTGGGATCTTTATGCCGGCCTTTCACTTGGATATCTTATCTGGTTAGGTGATGATGGATACGATGGAGGTGACGATTTCGGTCTTGATATTCAAGTTGGTGGTCGTTATTTCTGGAATGATAATTGGGCAATTAATGTAGAATTCGGTGGCGGTACAGCAACTTCAGGTGGAAAAATTGGAGTTACCAAAAAATTATAAAAATTTCATTTCTTGAATAAAAAAAAGCTGCCAGAAAACTGGCAGCTTTTTTTTATTCAACAGAGTCGTTTTGCTCTTCAAATTCTCTTATCAACTGCTCAGGTGTTTTACCCATGTTTTTAATTGCAATACGCGCATCTTCAGCAAATTCGTGATTGGGATATTTAAAGATAAACTCTTCATAAGCCAATCGTGCTTGCGCTGTATCAACCAATTGATTTTCATACACAAAAGCTTTTAAAAACAAGGTCATCGGAGCATGTTTACTATTGGGATAATCACGATTAAACTTGTTTAACAACACCAATGTTCTTGAGCTATTTCTCATGTTTACAGATACATCGGCGGCTTTGAATAAAAATTCAGGCGTAAGCGTATCAGATGGCATCGAATCTACACGTTTCAGATAAAGCTGCAAAAGTTGGTTCGCAACATCATCCTTAAAATGACCATTCTCGTCATAAAGTTTACCTTCAACCTGCTTGATTTCATCATCAACCGCTCTTTTTGATTGTTGATTGCAAGATGCAATCATCCACAAAAAAGATAATACTGAAAAACCTATTATTAAACGTTTCATTTTTTGCTTTCTAATTTACAAATCAGCTACAAATTAACTGTTTCTTTTTCTTAATCCGGGAAAAATCATTTTATACGTCACATCCACTTTACCGATGGAAATATCGTTCAACTTTCCTTTCAATAGTATTTTTTTAAAATGTGTCAGCCGATCCACGAAAACTTTGCCATCAATATGATCATATTCGTGTTGAATGATGCGTGCAACAATTCCATCATAAATTTCAGTATGTGACTCGAAGTTCTCATCCAAATATGTTATGGTAAGTTGTGATTTGCGGCTCACATCTTCATTCAGACCCGGCAGACTTAAACAACCTTCGCTCATAACCCATTCATCACCAGTTTCTTCAAGAATATGAGCATTGATAAAGATCTTTTTAAATCCGGCAATCTGAGGATATTCCTCATTAAACGAATCAGCATCAACCAAAAATAGCCGGATCGGACGATTTACTTGTGGCGCAGCAAGGCCCACACCTTTTGCCTGATACATCGTTTCCCACATATTGGCAATCAGATTATCTAAATCCGGGTAATCTTTTGTAATATCCTGAGCAACTTTTTTTAATGTTGGATGCCCATAAGCAACAATTGGTAATAACATGAAATTCAATAACTAACGATTAATATTTTCGAGATATGACTGTAAAATGATGGTAGCACTAATCGTGTCCACAAGGGCTTTATCCTGACGTTGTTTGCGACTTAATCCTGCATCAATCATTGTTTGAAAGGCCATCTTTGATGTAAATCGTTCATCAAACCTTTCGATTTTCATTTTCGGAAAAACATTTCGTAACCGATTAACAAATGGTTCAATAAATCGTGATGCATCAGACGCATTATTCTGCATGTCTTTTGGCTCACCCACGACAATACACTCTACCTTTTCTTGTTTTAAATACTTGGTAATAAACTCAATGGCTGTATGACTTGGAACTGTTTCGAGGCCGGTAGCAAAAAGCTGGAGC
>CANNKD010000170.1 GCA_947505205.1 Bacteroidota bacterium
AAATTATTAAGGGAGGAAAACCCCAACCAACCCGAACCTGATGCCGAATCAGAGCAAATCACCAAAATCATTTTCCAAGTTGTACCATCCTCCAAACCCTAAAACCATGATCCACTCCCAACTCACTACTCATCTCTCACTACTCACTACTCCAAACTCACTTCTCCCTCAGTCTCTCAGTCTCAACTCATCACTCACTACTCATTTCTCACCACTCCCTACTCACAATTCCATTTTTCTTCCTATTTTTGCCCTGCGATACCATAACTTTAAATGTATTGAGTATATTTGACACTCTAATTCTACCAAAATATTCCAATGGAAAATAATCTTAACGAAGAACCTGCAAAGCGCCGACACCACAGAAGTCACCGAAGCAATGCAGGCACAGGAAGCACAAGTAGCACAGGAAGCAGCCGGAAGCGCAGTTCCTTCGAGACAATTGTGGCCAAACACTTATTAAAGATCATTGGAATACTTTTTTTCGTCGCCGGTGGAATTTGGTTTATCTTTAAAAGTGATACCATTCCTTTAGTGGCTAAAATCTTGAATGCTTTATTCACTGTAGTTGAAGGGCAGGAACACTTAGGGACTGAAGGAGGATCCATAACTTTCGGTTTTTCACTTTATTTATTACCCGGTATTCTATTTTTAACATTTGCGTATATAAATAAGTTAGCCCTTAAGGGTAAAGAGTGGCTTACTTTGACTTTGTTTTTTGTTGGTGCTGCATCACTCTATTTTGCCCACCTTTTTGAAAATTTTTATGCGCTATTTGTTACTCATAATTTTCCCTATTCCAGTTTAAGTAGTATTGTAATCATTTCTTTCCTAATTGCTGCTCCTATTATGTATTTCACAAAATTGGCGCATAAGTCTTTTGTTCATATAATTACAATTGCATTCATGTATCTTAACGTTATATTTATTGCGTTTTGGTACGGTTCTGTAAATCATGAGCTTTTTCTTTTGATTTTGACCTTTTCCGTATTGATGTTTATTTTTTCAGGAAAACATTCTGGAAGCACAGTCAATACCACCAATGCTTATTTTGCCTTCCTGTACTTCGGCTTGTTTTTCCTCCGAAAACTCTACATAAAAGACAACCCGGATCTGGTTTGGTTCTATTTTGCTTATGCTACTATGCTTTACCTTGTGATCATGGTTATTCGTATACTAAAGCCCTATCAGGGAACGCATTTAATTAAAAAGATTTTTTCCGAATCAATCATCTTCCTGTCAACGGCCTTTTATTTTGTATCGGTATGGTATATATTCCGTAAATATGGTTACGAACAATGGCAATGGGTTTTTGCATCTTTCTTAACCATACTCAACTATGCTTTATTGCGCCTCAACCGTAAACTTCGTCCCGAGCAGGACCGGATGTATTATTATTATTCAACTGTACTGGTTGCTGCAAGCCTCCTTCCTTTGTTGGTGCAACACAACAGAGCCATGCTTTATTCCACTACAGCCTCCATTTTGTTTATTTATTTCGCTAAATACCGTAAAAACCAATTCGCAGCATTACTCTCCGTTGTTTTATTAACCATATCAACGATTTTGCTATTGGTAAAAATAGTAGTTGAATTTTATCCTGCTGTGTATTATGAATCAAAGATGCTGCCGTTTGGTCCCTTCATGGTTGGTCTGATATCGGGTTTGGTTCTCACACTCGCTACTTTTCTGATAAAACAGCATTTTGTAAAAATCAGTTTCTTCAGCTATTCTCAAAAATGGTTCAGCAAATCTGATATCGGCATGTATATATCGGCTTTATTTTATGCCTCGCTTTATCTCACCTCATTCTGGCTGGTGCAATATCTCTTTTTCTCAGTCTGGAATATTCGTGAAGCACATCTTATCAGTTGGTATGCCTTTCATATCACATTTCTACTACTGTTGCAGATGTTCGTACTTGAGTCAAAATCATGGGTTTACAAACCCTTTTTATGGATTTCGGTTGTCTCACTGATTGCGCTGCCTGTTGGCATCAACTTCTTTATCATTTCATTGCGCGATCTTGCACTGAGTATTGGTGGTGCCGCCAATGGCAGTTTTATCTACCACTTTGTTGCAATCATCCCATTGGTTGGACTTCTGCTTGTAACTACCGTCAACATCAATGAAACCTATTATCGTTTCAAAGAACGAACAACATGGATTATGTTGTTCCGTATCGTGTTTTTTGTGTATCTTTTCCTAACAGAATATGATCATTTTACAGTAATAACAGGGGATGCAAGACATTATGGTGAAGCAATTACCCAGTCGAATAAATACCTTCCATACACAATTGTGTTTTATCTGACAAGTCTGGTTTTGGTGTTGTTTTCTTTTATGAAAAACCTCAAATTGCTTCGTCAGCTTTCGCTCTTGCTGTTGCTATTCACTACTTTCAAAGTGTTTGTGCTTGATTTTGCATCGTTAAATGCTTCTGGACAAGCCTTTGCCTTCTGGCTGGTTGGTGGATTTATATTGTTGTATTCCTTTATATATCAGCAATTACGGAAGTTTAATTTTAAATCATCAACCACTTCCGAAAAACGCCATCACAAATCACATCGTAAGCTCGAGGATATTGAACCGGTAGAATAAAGTAAACTTCAACATTGAACAATAAAATTTCGTAACTCTTTTTACTTCTTTGCTAATATCCGCAATTGTCATTGAAACATATAGCGAACTCGAAAACAACGAAGCAAAGTGAACAATAATCTCACTGTTTTTTAGTTAGTTTACCAGCAATCTTTTTAATATTTTTACGGTGTTTAAAATCCTTTGTATGACATATTTTCCCAAAACAAGCCTTCTCCTGTTATTAATCCTTTCCATTTCTGTTTCGTCATCTGCCCAAGGTATTCCTATCGGTGAATGGAGAACCCACCTACCCTATCAGCAGGTAATTGATGTAGAAGTGGTTGGCGATAAAACTTACGCCGCTACACCGAACGATTTATTTGTTTACAACACTACCGATAACAGCATCAGCTTCCTGAATAAAGTAAACGGATTGAACGACATCGGTATCAGTGCAATCAAATACAATAGCAACCTGAAAACATTGCTGGTTGCTTACACAAACACCAACATCGATCTTGTTCGTGATGATAAGATTGTGAATATGAGTGATATAAAAGACAAGGAACTGATGGGTAACAAAGTGATTAACGATGTGATGTTTATCGATAATCTGGCTTATGTTTCCTGTGGATTTGGCATTGTGGTACTCGATATTGAACACGAAGAGGTCTTTGATACCTACCTCATCGGGCCGCAGGGTAGTTACATCAATGTGTATGATGTGGCTTTTTACAACAACAAACTGTACGCATCTACTGAAGTTGGTGTCTATTATGCTGATATAAACAGTCCGAATCTGGCAGATTATAACCAATGGTCCAAAGATATAAGTATGCTTCAACCAAATCTTTCCTATCGTCAGATTGAGAGTTTCGCCGGAAAATTATTCGCCAATTACTCACGAAACGGTTATAATACAGATACTTTGTATATATATAACGGCACCAACTGGGATTATTTTGATAAAACAAATTGTTCGCGCCACACAAAACTTCGTGCCGACTTCGATAAATTCATCCTGTTGAACAACTACAATATTTACGTTTACGGCGAAGATCTTCAAATGCTGTATTCCATGTACAATATCGATGGGCGCAACATCGAACCCAAAGCCGCAACACTCGATGCCGGCAACAATCTGTGGATCGGTGACCGAAGCCAGGGTTTGATAAAATCATACAATACAGGTTACACGGCCGAGATGATTCTTCCCAATGGTCCGGGCACAACCAATGTGTATGAGTTGAAAGCGCGTGGAAAATACGTTTGGGTTGCATCAGGAGGACGCGCTTCCAACTGGGCGAAATTATATATGATCGATGGTGTTTTTGGCTTCGACGGAGCTATATGGCGGACCTTTAACAGCCGTAATACCGATGCTTTCGATTCTATTTCCGATTTTGTGAGTGTTGCAATCGATCCGCTTAAGCCGAATCAGGCTTTCATCGGAAGCTGGCAGGATGGTGTCATTGAATTTACCGATAACGAACTTTCGACTATTTATTCTGTAAACAACAGCACCTTACAGCCATGGATTGCCGCACCTGATTTAGTGAATATCAGTGGTTTAGATTATGATAGTTACAACAATCTTTGGGTAACAAACACGGGCGCCACCGATATTCTGTCGATGAAAACCCCTGAAGGACAATGGCGTTCGTTTAACCTTGGCGCTTCGGCAAGTGGTATTGATGTGGCAAATATGATTGTGGATAAATCGAATTACAAATGGATAATACGCCGGCAGGAAGGAATGCTGACGGTGTTTAACGACAACAACACGCTCGATAATCCGGCGGACGACAAAGTAAAAGTGCTTTCATCTTCTCCAGGTGTTGGAGGTATTCCTGGAAATCAAGTTCTGGCGATGGCTGTTGATAACGATGGCGCCGTTTGGGTTGGAACCGATGCCGGTCCGGCTGTGTTTTACGATCCTGACAGAATTTTTCAGCAAGGTACCAACTTCGATGCGCAACAGATTCTTATTCCGCGCAACGATGGCTCTGGTCAGGCCGATTATCTGTTAGCAACTGAAAAGATCCTTTCTATAGCTGTGGATGGCGCCGATAAAAAATGGTTTGGAACAGAAAATGGTGTCTTCCTGATCTCAAAAGATGGCCTCGAACAAATCTATTATTTTAATACAGAGAACAGCCCGTTATTATCAAACACGGTAAACAGCATCGCCATCACCGGTGACGGGGAAGTGTTTTTTGGCACCGGAAAAGGTATTATTTCTTTTCGTGGAAACGCCACACCACCTACACCGGTAAATACGGATGTGTATGCGTTTCCAAATCCCGTAAGGGAAAATTACAGTGGTTCCATAGCAATCAAAGGCTTGGTGGCTGATGCTTTGGTGAAGATCACCGACATCAGCGGAAGCCTCGTTTTTGAAACAACCGCCGAGGGTGGACAAGCAATCTGGGATGGACGCACACTCAACGGACGCGATGTAAAACCAGGTATTTACCTTGTTTTTGTAAGCAACAGCGTTGGTGAAGAAACGCTCGTAACGAAAATCATGATGATGCGTTAACAATGAATGAACGTCTGCGCGGAATCGTTTTACAACAACACAAATACAGCGATACAAGCCTGATTGTGAAGGTGTTTACCGAAAAGCATGGCTTACAATCCTATATGATAAAGGGTGCTTTTGGCCGCCGATCAAAACTTCGTCCGGCATTCTTTCAACCCCTGACTTTCATCGAGTTTGTTGCGGATATCAAAAGTAACCGCGATCTGCACTTCATGAGCGAAATCTCAATCGAAACGCCTTTTCACAGCATTCCTTTTGATATGCAGAAAAACGCGATGATCCTATTTATCAGCGAATTATTATCGAAATCAATTCTTGAACACGAAGCAAACACCAACCTTTTTAATTTCCTCCATCAAAGCATCCAATGGCTCGACCTTAATCTAACAAACTTTGCCAATTTCCATCTGTATTTCTGTTTCGAACTTACACGCCATCTGGGATTTTATCCAAGATTAGATCGAAATGAGAACCAATCTATTTTCGATTTATCAGAAGGCCTTTTTAAATCGACAGCTCCGGCACATGGCTATTATATCGAACCGCCGATTAGTTTGAATATCAGGAATATATGCTTAAGTAAACTGGAAGATTTACATGAAATTGAGTTGACAAATATAATGCGGCGCGAGATAATTCAGGATATCATCACCTATTATAAATTACACATTCCCGGTTTCACCGGATTAAAATCAGTCGATGTGCTGAAATCAGTGTTCGAATAAAGCAAATGTATATAATTCACAAACTTCGTACTTTGGTCACTGAGCGCAGTCGAAGTGCTGACTTCGTGCTTCCAACTCACCACTCATTTCTCACTACTTTTCACTGGTAAACGCATCCTTCTTTTTCCATCGTAATAATTGAGGGCATTCACCACAGCAGCTGCGGTCGGCACAAGTCCGATTTCGCCAATTCCTTTGGCTCCATAAGGTCCGTATTGGTCACTTTGTTCAATACCGATCACCTCAATTTCGGGCATCTCATTCGCCCGCAAAATCCCCAGATCTTTAAATTTTAAACTGATAGGTTTTCCGTCTTTCATCGGAAAATCTTCGGTAAGTGCATATCCCAAACCCATATGAACAGCGCCTTCGATCTGCCCTTCGAAAAGCATCTGATTCATGATTTTCCCGGCATCATGTGCAGCAATAACTTTTTTAATTTTACCCTCATCATCAAGTATAACAACTTGAGTGGCATATCCATACGCAAAATGAATTTTCGGATCAGCTACATCAGCTCCGGGCTTGCTCGTAAAATCAACACAGTATTCTCCTTTATAACTTTTACCAATCAGTTGTACGAGATTGTTAGTTTTCAGATCATTTTTTAAGGCAACTGATGCATCAATAATAGCGTTTGCAACCAAAGCTGTTGCTCGTGAGGATGTTGTCATTCCTGTCGGAAGAACGGCATTCGTATCCACTTCAACCTTAACAATTTCTGGATTGATTCCGGTTTCCTGAAACAGCGTTTGAATTGCCATCGTGTGCACGCCTTGTCCCATTTCGGTCCAGCCATGTTGGATAAGCACTTCATTTTCAGAAACTATCGTTATCCGAACTTCACTTTCATCCACCATACCATTGCCAACACCTGTGTTTTTGATGCCACAGGCAATACCGGCAAAACGTGCTTTCTGAAATTGGTCTTTCACTGCAAGCAAGGTTTTCTTCAAACCAACACCTTGTAAACATTGACCTGTAGCGGTTTTCGAACCCTCATCAAGGGCGTTGTCAAAACGTATTTGCCAACGATCAAAACCACCTTGTCTGCATAAATCATCTATACAATTTTCGATAGCAAA
>CANNKD010000171.1 GCA_947505205.1 Bacteroidota bacterium
AATTTACACCATTTACTTGAAAATTAGTATTTTTGAATCAGTAACACATGGTCAATTTAAATCAGTAAAGGAAGGATGGTCAATTTGAATCAGCAGTGGAGAGTAAGTTTTATTGAAAATTGTACCATACTTTTTATCACCTTTCTAATTTGGACTGCCTGTTCTAGTGCTGTAGATATTCAAGCCCAGAATATATTCGTAACTGTACATCTTCGTGGAGTTTATGAAAGTGAAATATCGCTTCTGCCATTATCTGGTAGTAATGCATTTAAGCCGATTGCAAAAGCACAAGGCATTTTAAGTGGCAAAATGGCTTTGCTTTCAGTCTCTAAAGATGACCTTCCAGGTGAGTTTGTTCTTCGGTTCGATTTTAAAGAAAAATTGGGAAGCACAACCTACCCATCTGAAATGAACATCTTAATCAATAATCAGGATTTGGAACTATGGGTAAACCCAATGCATATCAGTAATAAAGATAGCACAAGGTTTCAGCAAGGTGAAAAGGAAAATTCCACCTTCGCCTTGTTTTCAATTGAAAATAGCAAAAAGAAGGAAAAATTAGGATTACTGCAACAGTTCCTGATGAATTATGATGACACCCAATCACAATTTTATCGGTTGGGTATTGAAGAATATGAAAAACGGAGGTTGGCATATAACCAATGGATTGACTCATGTGTTATCGTTGATAAAACCTTATTTGTGAGTAGCTTATATCGTTTTCAGTATGTGCCTCAAATTCCATGGGTTGGAACAGAAAAAAACAGAACGACAAGCGCTGTAAACCATTACTTTGATGGTATCGACTTCAATGATCCGATCATTACCAAAACTTCACAATTGAATGAATGGATGAATAATTATGTTAATATCCATGGTAAATTGGCAACTTCATTGGCAACGCGTGATTCATTAATTTCATCAGCGGCACTCAAAGCAGTTGAAAAAGCAAAATCAGGACATCCGATTGTATATGGATGGATGGTTGATTATTTCTACCGTGGATTTGAAACAAATAATATTCCTGAAGGAATGAAGGTTTTGAAACCCTATTTGGATGACCCCAATTGCCTCACATCCAAACGGATGGAAATTGATAGAAGATTGCAGGGAATGGAATCTTTGGTACCAGGCAGTAAAGCTCCCAATATTGAAATGTTAGATAGTGAAAACCAATTATTCAATTTATTCGCATTTAACCCAATAAACCCATACATATTAATCCTCTTCTGGTCAGCCGATTGCAGCCATTGTATCGAAACAATCGATGCAATATACCCTTGGTATAATCAATTGTATAATAAACCGAAAATAACAGTAATTGCAGTAAGTCTCGATGAATCCGAAACGGAAATCAAAGCTTGGAATCAAAAGATAACCACTCTTTCCGGATGGAAACATCTTCGCGCTGAGCGTGGTGTAAATAGTAAAATAGCAAATGATTATTACGTTCTGGCAACGCCGGTGATGATATTGCTTAATGCAAATACAAAAGAAATAATTTCATTACCAAGGAATCTGAATGAGTTAATGACTTCTTTTCGATAGAAAGTTTTAAAATAAAAACGAATAACTTTTCAAGGGTTTTGAGTTTTGGAAAATAGGTTTTGTTGCCAAAAAACTCCAAAAACCACAGTTTACTGCAAAAATCCAAGATTCATTTGCAACTTGATCAATTCTTTTTGTTCAGTTTTATATTACCAAATAAAAATTTGCATTTTTTTATCAATTGTAATAATTTTACATCTTTATAAGATATAATGCTCATTATGAACTGATTTTTAAAAGATTAACTAACATTTTTTTTGTTAGTATATTTAAGGAAACGGCAATAATATATCAGATCAGAAATCTGTAAGTGGTAACTGTAAATGGATGTGAATGGAAGGTGCGGATTCAATCGGTTGAACATCTAAAATACTGCTTAATAGTTCATGTTTTTTATCATAAGGTCTTGGAAAGTCAATTCACCGGATAAATGTTCATATAGATTTTAATCCAAAAAACTACTAAACATGATTAATTTAAAGAAGACTATTCTGTTGGTATCAATACTAACAATCAGTATTGCTTTGTTTCAAACCGCTTGTAATAAAGATCCAACTAAAGTTGAAGAAAAACCAATTGTATCTACAACAGGCGAAGCTATTATAGGGAAAATAGGTGGAACGATAAGCGTTGGTGATGTCACATCAACCGTTTATGGAGCAAGTATTGAAATACCCAAAGATGCCCTTGTTGATAATGTTAAAATTGAAATTGTGCCGGGCACCGAAGAATATTTCATTGACGGTGTGGCAGTACAAACTGTTTCCTTTTTACCAAAAGGACTGGAATTTAAAGACTTGGTTGAAATTGGTATTCCCTGGTCAACAGATGATCAAACCATTTCAAACTCATCGGTATATTATCTGGATACTGAAAATTCGCTCGTTCAGGAATTGCCGATAGAAAGAGTTGACATTGAAAAGAAGATGACCTATGTGTTAATAAATCATTTTAGCACCTTCTTCAATGCCCGACAAGTCTTATCAATTGATTATGGATTGATGAAGGCAAATAATGAACTCGTTGGTTATTGTAATTTATACACTCCTATCTCTCAAATATTACCAAAAATGATTGATTCTCCCTATGCGAATGCAGAGGAAATTGTGCTCAATAATGATGGCCTTCAGGATTGTTTCGTGATGGTGCAGTTTGATCTTTTTAAAAAGGACAATACACAACAGTATTATTCATTTCATGTGGCCCGACAGGATTTTTATATAAAATATCATCATTCTGCTGATGGTTGGGAAGCAATTGTTTACCGGTATGATAATCCACTGATTGCTTCTAATCAATTGATTGAGGTCTATCACAAAACGGGCCTAACCACTGAAGATTTTTTTAGTGATTGGTTATCCGGATTTCCAATATTAGCAAGTTTTAATGAAAACTGCTTTAGCGGTAACAATTATCCGATACAAAATGTTGATCATTTTCACTTATGGGCCAATTGGTCACTTGTGAAAAATATTAATCCAATAGGCTCTTCACAGTCTTGGACATGGAGGCATGGAGGAAGTACGAGGTATAACTTTTCTTTAAGTGATGTAAGTGAAAATACTGATGATTCAAATAATAATAATATTGATGATTTCTATGAAGATTCAAATAATTCTCCATACACACCTTCAAATCCACTGCCTGCCAATAATGCCACAAATGTTACAATAACTTCAGATCTGAGTTGGGAATGTAGTGATCCGGAAGGTGATGCAATATCTTATAAGATTTATTTTGGCACTAATGCCAATCCTGCTTTGGCTGGTACTGCACAAGATGTTACAACCTTTACGCCAGTTGGCCTGGTGAAAAACACAACCTATTATTGGTATATTGAAGCAACAGATTCTGAAGGTTTGAGTACAACTGGCCCGATTTGGTCATTTATTACGGAAGCAGGAAGTGCAAGCACTGGCTGTGATGGAATTACAACAGTAGAATACGCAGGTCAAACTTACCACACGGTTGAAATTGGAGATCAGTGCTGGCTAAAGGAAAATTTGAATGTTGGAACGATGATTAATGGGACAACGGATCAAACAGATAATAATACAATTGAAAAATATTGCTACGAGAATGATGTCCAGAATTGCACGCAATATGGGGGGTTATATCAATGGGACGAAATGATGCAATATGTTAGCAATGAAGGAGCAAAAGGTATTTGCCCTTCAGGATGGCATCTTCCTTCGAGCAATGAGTGGAAAACTCTGGAAGGAACCGTTGACAGTCAATACGGTGTTGGTGATCCCGTTTGGGACAACGCTGACTGGCGAGGATTTGATGCAGGTAAAAAACTAAAAGCCTCATCCGGTTGGGGACTTAATGGTAATGGAACTGATTCTTTCGGATTCACTATGTTACCGGCTGGATATTGGAGCGATGGCGGATTATTTAGTGATAAAGGGATAGGTGGATTTACTTGGAATTCCAGTGCTTCTGTGCGGTCTTTTGCTTTCAATAATGATGGAATAATGAACTCCTTTAAACCAAAAAAAAATGGCTATTCTGTTCGTTGTTTGAGAGATTAAAATAACAATCAATTCATTATCAAAAAGAAAGATCAATAGAATTTCTTAAGTATTCACAATTATAATTTCAATTTTTTACCTTAAAAGCAATAATCCATGAAAACTGAAACCAAATTTTTGATGTTATTCATCTCCTTAACGGGGATATTTCTGCTATTTATCAGTGGTTGTAAAAAAAGTGACGACCCGAGCCCAACCCCTGTTACCATCACCGATATTGATGGCAATGTTTACCATACGGTAACTATTGGCACACAAGTTTGGCTTGTTGAGGACCTGAAATCAACGAAATACCGTGATGGAACGAGTATTGTGCAGGAGATTGACAATGCTGCCTGGAGCACTCTTACAACTGCTGCCTATTGCGACTACGACAACAGCACAAGCAACGGAGCAACTTATGGGCATCTGTACAATTGGTTTGCTGTTCACGATAGCCGAAATATTTGTCCAAGCGGATGGCATGTGCCTTCTGATGCCGAATGGACGACATTGACAGATTTCCTCGGCGGAAAAAGTGTTGCCGGCGGTAAAATGAAAGAAACTGGCACAGCCCATTGGCTAAGTCCCAATACCGGAGCAACCGATGAGGTTGGCTTTAAGGCTTTGCCGGGAGGCGAACGCAGGGCAACCGGACAATACATATATCTTGGAGAATATGGCTGTTGGTGGTCGTCAACCGAAAACGATGCTCAACAGGCATGGATTCGTTATGTTGGCAATTCCGAAGTGGATGTTACTAATCAATTATATAACAAAAACTACGGCTATTCGGTACGCTGTATCAAGGATTGACGCTTGTTAGTCGCTGATGCAGATTTTTAAATTGTACCATTTGTAAGTCAATGTCGTTTAGTTAGGGTCTGCTGAAAAACATATTACTCATTGACATTGAATAATATAAATGATGGTTTGTAAGAATGAAATGCAAGCAATTTTAAAGGGTAGCCGAATAATGCTTGCACTTAAAATTTCGGTCTGTCGAAAAATTATCCCAGAGGGATATAATATTAATAGAAAATAGTTCAAACATGCAAAAAATGCGACCCCGGCAGGGGTTGAACAGTATTCTCATCATTATTATCTACAAACATTTGACCTCGTAGAGGTCAAACTGAAACTTTAAAGAGTTTTTCAGCAGACCCTATATAAATTGGGAAATATTTTACAAATCTGAATTCGACGACTATCAAGTCATTGAACAGCAATTATTTTTTTTTAGGTGTAAAGTGGGTTCATTCTCCGTATTCATGCCCCCTTCCTTTATTTTTCAATTAAATGCTGATAACCAATACTTTGTTTTATCTTTGTAAGTTAACGTTGGATAAAATAGTATGTGTTAAACGCAATGATAAGGAAGTCAATGTAATAGAAGGTTAATCAATTGAAAAATCATTACAATGTATTACCTCAATAAAACCAAAGAAGAACTCATCAACGAGTTACAGGAATCACAGCAGGAGCTTATTTCAATCATGGCATTGAGCGGTAACGATATTTCAAAATACGATATTACATTCCTGAATAAATCGCTTCAGAAAAGAATTACGGAAACCCATTGCAGCGCAGACGGAGAGTATTATTCCCTTTTGGAACTAAATAACAACGAAAGAGATCTTTTTGCCGATTCACTCCACAACAGTTACAACGAATTTTTTCGAAACCCGCTCACTTTTGCTGTTTTGGAACGCATCATCCTGCCTTCGCTTTTACTGAAAAAAAAAACCAGTAAAAACAAGGAGATTCGGATATGGTCGGCTGCATGTGCCGCCGGACAGGAAGCATACAGTACGGCGATGCTTGTTGAAGAACTCAGAAATGGCAACGATAAAAAACTGAACTACCGCATTTTTGCCACAGATCAGTGCGATTTGCAGGTAAACGAAGCCCGGAAAGGGATCTATTCGGCTGCTGCATTAAATAACCTGAATTTGAAGCGCGTGAAACAATGGTTCACAAAACATGGCGATACCTATACCATAAAACCGGAACTGCAGGAACATATTGATTTCTCGGTTTTCGATTTATTCAGTGAGCATCTGAGCGCACCGCCGGCAAGCATCTTTGGCGATTTCGATCTGGTAATATGCGCCAACCTGCTGTTTTATTACAAACCTGAGTTTCAGAAAGTAATCATCGAAAAAGTAGGTAAATGCCTGGCAAATAATGGATATCTTGTAGTCGGAGAAACAGAACGTGATATTTTGATGAAGCATAATTACATTGAGGTGTTTCAGCAATCGGGGATATTTCAAAAATTGGCACGCGGATAAAACGGATGCAAGCAGCGCGGATTTACACGGATAAAAATATTTAATATGGAACTTTTACATAAAGAATTAACAGATAGAATACTTAAAGCCTTTTTTGATGTCTATAATGAGTTAGGATATGGATTTCTGGAAAAGGTTTATCAAAATTCCTTGTATATTGAATTGAAGTCGAAAGGATTTAAAGTTGATGCACAGAAGCAAATAAAGGTTTATTATAAAGGCGCAGGTGTTGGCGAATATTATGCCGACCTCATTGTTAATGATCTCGTTATTTTAGAATTGAAAGCAGCAGATTGTATTATCAGAGAATTTGAAATGCAATTAATTAACTATCTTAGAGGCACTGATGTAGAAGTTGGATTATTGCTGAACTTTGGGAAAAAACCGGAGTTTGCAAGAAAGGTTTACGAAAATACAAGAAAAAATTGGCACGCGGATAAAACGGATGCAAGCAGCGCGGATTAAAAACAAAAATATCCGTGCTAATCAGCGTTGCGAAGCATCGGCGTCATCAGCGTGCCAAAACAAAATTTAAAAATAAAAAACTATGAACTTGAAAAACATTAAAATAGG
>CANNKD010000172.1 GCA_947505205.1 Bacteroidota bacterium
TCCTGAAATGATGAAAGGTGAACAGGATGAATCCGGCAGATTGTGGGATATTCTCTGGATGTTCAGAAACGCTGCAAGGAAAGTATCAGGCAGCTGTCTTGAATTTAAGTTCATCTGCAGGCTTCCAGATATTGGTGACTGGGAATCAAATGAGAAGTTGTTTGAGAACAGGTTTCAACGAATGGTTACCTTGAAATCAATTTGTCAGGCACAGGATTTTGATGATCCTTCACCGGCAATATTTATTCTGAAACCAAACGAAGACTAGCGTTAAAAGGGCTTCGGCCCTTTTTTTGGACGTGGAAAGGATTTCTTTCAATTAACTTTCAACTTTTACCAAATAACAATCTTTTTCTTCATAACAAAGAATAAAAAATCCCCACTATGCAAAGTAGTGGGGATTTTTTATTGGGGGAAAATTCTAATGTAATATCAAAAAAAGGCTATTTACCTTACCACAACCATTTTCTTACTATCAGTTTGCTGGCCGTTTATAAAAAGGCTGTAGTAATACATGCCCGAAGGTAAATCATACATATCCAATTCAATAGCGTTGAGACCTGCTTTTGCCGGTTGAATATCTATCTTTTTCACCATTTTACCAAGCCGATCAAATATTTTGATTGCAACCTGCACAGCTTCATTCGTTGTCAGGTTAAACTGAATCGTCGTTTTATTCTTAAATGGATTTGGTATATTTTGAAGAAGATATCCTTGTTTCAGCGCTTCCTTATCATCGAAAGTCATTTTTGGTTCAACCGGTTGTTTGTGGCCGCCAAATAGCAATCGCAGCAATTCATCTTTTTCATTTTTAAATGATTGAAACGATTTGGGTTTATACTGAGGCATACTTCCTACATAAGATGATGAACGAAGTGTTGTATCAATACCCATTTGCCAATACAGATGTTCGAGATCGATAATCGCGAATATGGAATCTTCCAGTATTTCCGGATTTTGGATCACATTCTCGTACCAAGCAATAGCTTCTTGATAACTTTCCAACTTTTCGTTGCATTTGTTTGCCAGGTTATTTGCCAGCTTTACCAATTGGTCGTGGTTTAGGATTTCGGGTTGTGTTAAATACCAGTTTTTTAAACCCGTAAAATCATTCCCTGCAAGTGGCTCCAGATACAAGATCTCTTTCAAGGCATGGGTGGCGGGTTCCTCTGTTGGATAGGTGGTAACAACCTGCTGGAATGTTGATTTTGCTGCCGGGTAATTGCTGTCGGCTACCTGAGTTTGCCCTATGGCATACAATTGTTGGGCACCGCTTAGACCAAGCTGCCCGCCAAGGAATATCCATATTGGTAAGTAATTGTAATGCAGTGTTGGACAAAAGTTAATATAGGGATCAAAATTTGGACCCCAGTAATTATTCGTGATATTAATGTTATTAGTATTTAAAGAGTTCATATCAAAATAAACGAAGCATCTATCAGGATTAATACTGTCATAAATTGCATTCCAGTTAATCATGATTGGGTAGGCATTAACAGACGCAGAAATCTGAAAATGTTCATTGTTTTTTATCCGTTGTGTTGAGTCTTCATTACCTGCAGCCTGATTACCAATAATATTCACCTGACTGTTACCCAAGCCTTGGATGCCAATATAATTATCATGAATATAGTTGTTCTCTACTATATCTGCAATGCTTGAGTAAATTGTAATACCTGTCATTTCAGCATTACAATTCCCGCCTCCGCAATATATAGTGTTACCGCTTATCGTGTGCATATTTTTCGCAGTGCTTGCACCGGAATAATGGACAGCTATCGCATGAGAAGCGCTTGTGAGACTACCGAAAGTATTTATGGTGTCGTTTGCAATGGTATAATTTTTATAGCCATAAATTTCGATGATGGAGTTTGCACCATTATAGGCAGCTGTAAATTTATTATCGGTGATGGTAGCTGAGTTATTAATGACAACAGGCCACATTGTAGGATTGGAAGCAATGGCAGACGAGTGGGTAAATGTTGAGCCCGTAATTGTGATATCATTAATGGACTGATCAACAAATGAATTAGTAAACGCAGATTCTGAAATACTTAGTTCATTGTTTGAATGGATCGTTGATGCCCCGAAGTCGCAATTTGAGAATTCCAATGGAGATTCACTTTTGATAATACAGTTTTGAAAATGACAGCTATCTATATTGATCACCTGGTTGGGGTTATTAAAATATATTTCGAGGGTGTCGCCAAAATCAGCTGTAAAGGTAACACCAGCACCAGTTTGCAGATTCCCGTTGATGATTATTTTGCTTAGCCCTCTTTTGGCACGAAACTCAGAACCATTGTGAATGACAAGGGTGCTATGTTCATCAATAGTCAATTCGCTTTCATACATATCAATCTTTACCCTGTCATTTACCGTTAGCGTTTTGTGGTTGCTTACCCTGGGCGAAAACCGGCTTACCATATTACTGTTGAATGTTAAAACTGTATCAATAGGCTGTTCGTGTGGGATAAGATCGTATTCTATTGAAAGTTGGTTATCACCATTTAGTATCGGAACATTTGTTAACCCACAATCCAACTCAAAATCTACACCCCATCTATGGTCGATAATTGAAAATTGTTTGATTGTATCCGAAAACGAGTTGCCTGGTTCAATCGAATTCATAATGAAATAAATTTTTCCAAAATCTTCATTACCATAAAAATTGCCAAAATCCAAGCCGATTTCAATAGGGCCGGTATAGGCACCTCTCATTTCGTTTGCACCACCTTGTCGGTTAAAAGAATTCAATGCGGTTGTTGCTTTTGGATTGATTGCATTTGCCGTATCAGCATATCCAAGTTTGCATGTTAATTTGTTTCTGGATGGGTGAGTAATACTTGATTTAATGGTAATTGATGGGTTATAATCTGCTATTGCGTGACAATAGTAAGCTTCACCTTGAATTTGCAACCCTGCAGCCATTAGCTTGTATGGTACCCAAACAAATCCATTATTTGCCCATGAACCCCAACTATTAGCAACTTTGAACGCGCCTTTTTCTCTATCCAATAAGTTGACGAATCCATCTCCATTTATATCCAATGTGGTTGTGAATTGTCCGTTTCCGTCGAAATCGTATACTACATTTTCATCATATCCAACTATCGTAAGTGCATGTCCTGAATGTATATCTGTACTCCATTGTGTCACAATTAATTCATTGTGATGTGGTGTATTTGGAGGTAAAGGATTAAGATGCCATTGACCTGTTTGAACAGTCCCAGTATAAACTGCAATTATAGCTAAGCCACCTGTTTCTTCACCATTTCCATGATCTGATATCCAGTGTTTTAATGTATCCAAACTTGAGTAAGTAGTGTCAAAGTATATTTTATAATAATCTTCAATCTTATTTTTCATTCCGTTGGTATAATTATCATTCCCCGTCATCCAATATTTAAATTTATCTGAACCATGAAGCGAAGGATCATCATAAATTTCGTAAGATGGACAACCATTTTCTTTAATAATATTGAAGCCACTATGATATGAAGTAAAAATAGAATCGAGTCCAGTATTCAAAAAGTTATAAGTAAACAAATGATAATAGCAATTTTCTTTAATAGTATCCCAATCGCCTGCGGCGACACCTCTTACGCGGTTAATTTCATATGTAAAGCAATACCCGATTTCAGCGGCTTGTACACAACTTTGTCCATTTTGTTGAAATATTGGCGGAAAATATGTTCGCTTGTTGTTATATACTGTGTCAGGAAGAGGGGTAGCAACTGACTCAGGGGAAAGGATCAACCTTGAAACTGATGAAATTTCTTCAGATGTTGGTATTATTCCATCACCAGTCCACCAAGGGTCACCATTTGGATCGGGATTCAAATTTACTAATTGAGCATTAACTTGCAGGGTAATCATGATTAATCCTAATACATAAAATAATTTTAGTTTTTTCATAAATTAATTTTTTAAGTATGGCATTTAAATTGGTTTTTTTAATTTTTAATGAATTTTGAATTCATTCTTGATTTATTATCGATGATTTCAATGAAATACATACCTTCATTTAATCTGCTTACATCCATTTTAAAATGATTTTGAGTAATATTTAAATTAGTTTCAATATACCGTTTTCCCCATAGATCATAGATGCAAACTGTAGTACAATTTGTTGACACCTGTCGATTTAACATTTCACCATTCAAAATATCATTGACTGGGTTTGGGAACAAGCTAACATTTTGTGAGAGACCAATAGATTCATGTGAGGCAATTGAAGTTATTGTAGGTTGTATACTCTTTACAATTTGGTTTCCCTTTGCCCCATATAGATAATCTTGATCATCCAGATATAATATTTCGATAAAATGGGATAAGGGTTCATCAATATATTCGAAAGTTAGGCCATTATCCGATGATTGGAGAATACATTCATCCGCGGCAATATAGATGTGGTTATCATTATTTATCACGATATCAGTGGCGTGATAAACAGGAAGTAATAGCTCAAATTCGTTGATCCCTTGGTACTGTGCATAAATTCCTGGATATTCTTCATTCATGGTGTACCAATCTCCTGTGAATACATCGTTATTTGAATTAATTGCCAATGCCATCACCTGATGATTTATTAAGCCAACATACTCCCATGTAAATCCATCATCATTTGACTTATAAACTCCTCCTGAATTCAAGTAGAATGCATTAACACTTACGTAAATCTCCCCTGTAATTAATATACCAATATCAGTAATATTTTCGCTAACATGATTGTAACTCATAAAAAGGGTATCCCAAGTAGTACAATTATCAGTAGTTCGTAATAATAATGCCCCAAAATTCTCCCATATACCTACATAAACAGTATCTTGCCCGACACACCGTACTTTTGTTACATTCATAAAAGATGGTAAATCAATCCCTTCCCAGCTTTCTCCATTATCTTTTGAGACCATTAAATTGTTGTCACCATTTCTTCCTATATATATCCAACCATCCTCATTGATATCAATGGTTTGTACCATAAACGTACCTACATCCAATACCAACTCCCAACTTTGGGCACTATCCACTGTACGATATACTCCTCCATACACACTTTGATAGCCGGTACCGGCAAAAATATTCCCTTGATTATTAGTCGCCATACAAAGTATGTTTGCTGAGTCAGGAAAATTCAACTGTTCCCAAAAATCCTGTGAGAGCAGAGGCGAAGTATAACAAACAAGGGCAAAAAGCAGCAGGGAAAGGTGTTTCATTACAATCAGCTATTTTTATACATAAGAAATATTGTAAATGGTTGAGGTAAAAGTAAATGATAATTAGGCAGAAAGCAAATAAATTGTGATAGGTTTACAATTTGTAATGATTATCAATTGCATTAGATCACGCCCAGTTCGGCATAGTCGCAATTATGTCGTTGATATTTAACTTTCTCATTACTATACTATATATAAATCAACTAATTGTGTGTTTTCTATAAAACTACATCCATGACTGAACTGAGCCACGACTGTTGCAGATATGCAATTTGCAACCATATAATATTGGTTTTTTAATTCACCTGAAAAAACATTCCAACCAATATTAATTCAGAATTATTGTCTTTTTTTATATCAATGGGGATTCCCGATATAATTACTTCCAGAAATATTTATTTCCTAACTCTGACAATAGTCGATTAGGTTGATATCTTTTCACGTCCTGTTTACAGACATGTACTTGTTGATTTCTGAAATTATTGTATTATTAACAAAGGCCTGAAATTTTTTTTATAGTGATGCTACACGCAGTATGGCAATCAGTTACGTAACCAGCCATCGAGTTACTTGAGTTTGTCATATATACTTGCCAAGCGGAAGTATTGAAGCCATCCTCGTTGACCTCTTTTAGCTTTTGTATGCGCTCATGGAAACTGCTTCGAATATTCTTTAATCACATATTATTTTATTTTTATAGGAGTTCATGAGCTCGCTTCGCTTCGGTTCTTGTGATCGTTTTGAGTTTCAACTTTAGCGTTTTCTAACTTTTTTCACTCGCTACCAACTAACATATCACAGGAGAACTACTACTACTGTCCATTCAATCTATCTCCATAAAAATATTTTAGTCAAGGTCGTTTTGCCGGCTGATCTCTTTTCTTTCACCCATCTTTTCGTGGAAAATTTATAGCAAAGCAAGTCGGCAAAACGCCTTCGGTTGCTTCAATTAGATTCAGTTCGCTGACGCTGGACCTGATCTAATTGACCGCAAACCCTGACTTAAAATTTTTATTCCGATCAATCAGGTATGTCATATACAGTAGTAGTTTTTTAACCAGGTGAGCCAGAAACCTAAACAATCCAAGGGCATGGGAACAACAAATGAATAATCCTGAAATCACGATGATTCAACTGAGTAAGATACATGTCTCAGCCATGAATCCACGCAAATTTCAAAACACGGGTTCGATCGACGAACTTGCAGAATCAATCAGGTCAATCGGTTTATTACAGCCGGTAACCATCCGGAAAGGAATTCGGAAAGGAACCTTTGAGATCGTGGCCGGAGAGAGAAGGTTCAAAGCCTTCAAACAGATCGGAAAGCCTGAGATGCCATGCATCATCAAAACATTGACCGATGAACAGGCTTTGGAAGTAATGATTACCGAGAACCTTCAACGGGAAGATATCCATCCGTTGGAAGAATCAGAGGCTTTTCAGCGGTTGATCTCACCAATATGCAATGTGTATGATATTGCGGCCAGGTTCGGTAAATCAATCACCTATGTGAAAGGGCGGATCAAACTGAATGACCTGAATGCGGAATTCAGGGAATTGCTTTGGAAAGAAGTGATCAATATTTCGGTTGCTTTGGAAATAGCATGTATGAAACCTGAAGCGCAGCGTGATATCTATGATCGGTTTTATGAAAGAAATGATGGTCAATACTGGAATGCTCCTTCACTGATTGCCTTGCAGAA
>CANNKD010000173.1 GCA_947505205.1 Bacteroidota bacterium
AAAATCAAAACTTTATGATTTCATTTCTCCTGAATATCGACCAGAAATCGCTAAACAAATGTTAGAGGTTGTTGAAAGAACCGGAACCTTTAACCGAAGCAAAATACTTTGCCACAACACCAAAGGGAATGACATCTGGCTGATGCTGAGTGGTTTTCCCGTTTTTACCAAAGCAAAAACACTGAAAGGTTATCGTGGTGTTTTTCAGAATATCACCCAACGGATGCGTGATGAAGAGAAACATACACTGGTCATCAATACCTCGATTGATGGCTTTATGATGACGGATGGAAACAATCATATTATTGAGGTGAATGATGCATATTGCCAGATGACAGGATTTTCGCAAGATGAATTATTAGGAAAGAATTTCATAGATTTGGATATTGGTGAAGAAATACTGAAAAGGAATGATTCATCTAACAAATCAAAAAATATTGGGCAGGAACGTTTTGAAACCAAGCATTTATGTAAAAACAATCAGTGTATTGACATTGAAATAAGTCTCAATAATTTAAATTTAGTCGAAAATCAACTGTTTATTTTTATCAGAGATATTTCTGAACGAAAATTAAGTGAGGCTTCAAAAGCACAAAACCTTGAGCTTTTGCAGGTACATCAGAATAAACTCAGAAACCTTCAGCAAAAATTGGCCAGTGCAGAAGAAAGCGAACGCAAGAAAATGGCTGAGTTACTGCATGATGGCATCGGCCAAAACTTAGCCATTGCCTATCTAAAATTATCTTCAATAGGTGAAAATTCGAATGCCGATAAAACTCAAAAAGTAATTGGAGATTCGTTATCGCTGATTAACAATGCGATCAAAGAAAGCAGATCGCTTACTTACGATCTGAGTCCACCTATATTATATGAGCTTGGATTGGTTTCAGCATTGAAATGGAAACTTGATCAGGTTTTGAAAGATTTTGGCATAGAATCGAACATTATTATAAATAAAGAACCTCTTTCTCTGAAAAATGAAACCGCAATACTTGTTTTCAGAATTTTCTCAGAATTACTCAATAACATCATCAAACACGCAAAAGCCTCATTTGTCGAAATAACCATTAAGCACAATGAATTTATGCTTGGTTTTCAAATAAAAGACAATGGCAAAGGCTTCGATACCAATGAATTATCAACAAAATCCAATAGTTTTGGATTATTTAATATCCGTGAACGTATTGAATCATTGCAGGGCAAACTTGAAATTAAATCAGTTATCAACCAGGGAACAACCATTAAATTTCTCATTCCGAACTAAATGAACATGAAAATCAAAATAATTATTGCCGACGATCACCAGCTTTTTCGTGAAGGTTTAGTCAATTTATTGACTGATACAAATAGTATCGAAATCATCGGCCAGGCTGAAAATGGCAAAGATGCCATTGAATTGGTTGAAAGATTATCACCGGATATCGTGATTATGGATATTGGCATGCCAATCATAAATGGAATTGAAGCTACAGCTTTACTAAGGCAAAAGAATCCAAAAATTAAGGTTATTGCACTCTCCATGCATTCGGAAAAGCACTACATAAAGGAAATGCTTGAAGCCGGCGCTTCAGGTTATTTATTCAAGAATTGCACTTACCAGCAGCTTATCGAAGGAATACAAACCGTGTATTCAGGAAAGAAATACTTAAGTGATACGATTACCGAAGTTTTGATTCATGATTATTTAGATAAAACAGAAGACCCAAAACCGATAACACCTGAAATTCCGCTCACAGTTCGCGAAATGGAGATTTTGAAGCTTTTTGCTTACGGTAAATCTACCAAAAACATCGCCGATCAACTTTTTGTCAGTGTTAAAACCATTGGAACGCATAAACAGCATATACTCGAAAAATTAGACTTAAAATCGACAACTGATATGGTAAAATACGCGATAAAGAATAAATTAATTGATTTTGAATAAGTTATACCTTAATTATTGAACTACTTAATGGCCTCTAAGCATCCAAATGGCTTTACAAATACTTCCTCTATCAGTTTTTTTGAAGTCAATTTTCAATTTATCAGTTTTTTTGAACCCTAAATTTCAGCAATTGGGAAGACTCATTTCAGCATCTGCCCTATTTACTTCACTTTCAATAAGTAGTAATATTGCCTCGTAATTAGTTCATTTACAAAAAGGTTAGTTTAGGTATTCACAATTAAAAATTTAAAATCATGAAAAAATTAGTACTCATCTTAGCAGCAATCTTTACAATGCATTCGGCCAAGATAATGGCGCAACCAGATGTCGAAACAGTGGCTTTCACAGCAGTTTTACAATCAGTATTAAATTTAAATATCACAGGAGGTGCTGCGCAAACAGCAACCTTTGATACACCTGCAAAATACAACTTGGGTATCGACCCGGTTGGATCAACAGGAGTAACCATGGAATCTACTTCAGACTGGAATTTAACCATTGCAGCACCCGATTTTTCGGATGGTGGAACGAATATCATTCCAATTGAAAATGTAGGTGTTTGGTGTGCTGCAACTGGTACCCATGCTATTGGGACTGAAGTTACCTGCGCAAATACCTCACAAGCGACATCAATGGGTGTTACTGCTGCTCCACAAACATTAATCGACAATGGAACTGGAAACGGTGGTGACGCAACTGACAATGCATTTAACTTAAATTGGATCATGGGAACCATGCAGGGCACCATGGAAGCAACATCAATCTTCGACCAATTGGCCAACGGAACAATTGGAGCATTAGGCACATACAATACAACTATAACATTAACCTTAACAGCATTACCCTAAACCCTACCTTTCAATGATTAGTTGTGGGAAACACGGTATAAACCGTGTTTCCTTTTTTTTGGCCTTAAAATTTGTTATCTTTACATCATGAACACGATTTTGAGAAAATATTTATGTTTTGCCGTATTTATTAACTTTTTTGTTGGTTCTTACGCTCAGGAACATATCCTTGAGGTTCAGGTAGCATCGAAACTGGAATCGATTTTAAACCTGAATATGGATCCAAATGCCAGGGTTGAGTTTGGTATCCAGGAGGTGAATGAAAATTTGTATCAAGTCACAAAGGAACCCGAAGATATAAACTTCAGTATTGAATCGACTGGCGCATGGAACGTAAGCATCTCATCTGCTGACCCTTATTTCACCGGTACAAACGATTCTTGTTCTAAAATTCCGGTTGATTTCATTGGTTTCTATATCGAAAACAGAGGAACAAACTGGGACAATGGTCTTTTTTCAAATATAGCGAATCTGACTCGCGATACAGTTATTTCGCTTTCAGCAGAAAAGATAACGGTGCTTACCAATGGCAATCGTGGAAATATTGGAGGAACCGATCGCAATTCTTTTGTTATCAGGTGGCGTTTTAATTATGAAGACGAAGCACTGAAAATTAAGAAATTTACCGGAATGAAAATCAAAGATGACTATTACAGTGGTAAATTTTTTATCACTTTAAGCGAAAGCCAAACGCAATACAAATAGTGAAAGTAAAGGAAATACTGTGGATGGAAAAACTTACTTATTATCTCGTATTCAATTAATAATCAGAATATTCATATACGCAGTTGTACTATTCTTATCTGATCAGCTTTTTGCACAAACACAAGCAATTTCCGCATTCTTCATCAAAAAACAGATTTATCAAAAGTCGGGTGAGTTGAGTTTTAATGTCGTTAGGGTTGTAAACCTTTCCGATAGTTCCATTTCAATTCATCCAATATTAACCTTACCCGATGGCTGGACAACATTCAGTAACAGTATCAGAGATACAATCATTCCTTCTGGTGACAGTATTTCCATTCCTTTTCGATTACGAATTCCTTCCAAAATTCACGATCAGGAAGCATTTACCATTTTCTTTCAATGTTATTCAACAAAGAATAAATTAGTTACCGAATGTCGTTATCTGGTTAATATTGAGGTACTTCACCGCTGGGACATAACCGGTCCACAGCAAAGGGTTTTGCTTTTGCCCAATACTGTTTCAACAAATTTCGACATAAAGCTTTCCAATAACGGAAATACGTCTGAAACCATCCATTTGGAACTACTTCCTGACAAGAAACTTAGCATTTTAAATAAAGCGGACGGCAAATTTGAAACCGATATTAAACTATTGCCAAATCACGACACAACCCTAACCTATGCTGTAAGCTATAATTACAATGAAAATCGAATTTTCGATCTGGGAAAAATTCAAATTAATGCAACGAATGGAACATCAACGATTTACCGTTCTGTTTTTGCTGAAAAGTATTCAGATAAATATGCCCCATTCAGTATTGAAGAAGGGCTTTTGCATACCACTGAGCTTGGTTTCAGAACCTTCTCGAAAAACAATGAAATTTTGCCATATCTCAAAACACGCGGTTCTACAACATTCAAAAATGATGGGACTTTTAAATATAATTTCACCTATTACAATCTCACTGATCGTGAGGATATTATCGGAAACAGTTACTACAATTTTCTGTATTCAATAAAATCGTTGAATGTTGGGCTTGGCGCATTCAGCTCAATGTTAGGACGAAATTTATACAGCAGAAATAGCGTAATGATTTCTAATAAAATTAAGCTAAGTCCAGGCAGTATGATTGAAGGATATGCAAGTTATGGATTTATCGATAACAAGATGAGTGTGGCACTTGGATACAATTACAACTACAAAAAACTCGCAATGAAAGCCACCGGAAGCTATGATTTAGATGAACTCAGAAAAACAAATACTGCTTCCATGGTTCTGCATTCAAATCAGATTTCAATTGCTAAGAACCACGATATCAGCGCAATAATATATGGTTACAATGAAAAACATTATTTAAATGATACATATATTTTAGGTGGTTTTGCATACGATTTAAATTACTCAGCCCGAATTTCCAGCAAATTTCAATATCAAATTACAAATAGCATGGGATCACGAAATATTCCCGGATCGCAGCAAGGATTGTTTAGTTTGGTATTACGGTCAACAATTGGTGTTGGGAAATCGAAAAATTACTTTTCCGGAAATTTTTTCACAACCGAACGAAGTTTTAACCAATATACACAACAAGGCAAACAATTGCCTTACACATACTTGCGCGATCAATTTGGTAGCTTATTTTTCAATTACGCGGGTAGTAAAGCAATCAGATTTCATGTGGGACCAAGTGTTGAGTTCTATTATTCTTCAAATCCATCAAGAGAAAGTAACCAACGCGAGGTATTCAGAATTGAAAAATACCGTCTGGATTTAAAAACATTTTACAAACGATTTTTGATGGTACATCTCAAATATGGACTTGGAAACCTGTACTATCTAAATTCGAACAAACCCGGCCGCTCCGATTATGATTTTCACATCATTTGCGATCTTTCATTCAAAGGAATCGGTGTTCAAACCACTTACGATTATGGCCCTATGGCAAGTTCCGGACTTTATCAATATTCATCAGATGCAAAAACAAATATCATAAGCGTCTCACCTTATGCGTTAACATCGTTTTGGTCAGGAAGAATCAAGTTTTCACTTTTTTCAAATATTGCTTATCGATTTGATTTAGAATATGGTACGGTAAACATTAATCCCCGAATTGAAGCATATTTATTTAACAACTGGTATGCTGTTACAAGTGGAACATATTCGTACGCCTACCAAAATTATGAAGCAAATAGTTATGGAAGTGGCTTTTACTATCTTGAATTCGCCGTGAAGAAAAATTGGGGTAAAAGTTATGATAATAGATGGAGAAATGACCTTAAAAGATGTGATATTCAGATGTTTAAAGATGACAATGGAAATGGTAAAAAAGACATTACCGAAAAAGGAATTCCGAACATTAAAGTTAGTTTGAAGCTGACAAATTCGGCAATACCCAATGGAAAAGACAATATCCCAATTGACATAACTCTCGTCACGAATGAAAAAGGAATAGCAAGTTTTAATAGTATTCCAAAAGGATTTTATGATCTGATTATCAATCCATTAACCGATTTGATGGAGTATTTCTACATCGGCCATAATAATGAGAAAATCGAATTGATAAAAAATCAAATGGTTCAGATACCCTTTCAAAAAGCACACAAGCTGGAAGGCTCAATTGATGTAAAACGACAGAAATTTATCAAAGACAGTGAATTAACCATGAATTTGGGGAACATTAAGGTTACTGCGTATAATAACTTAGGGAACAGTTATTCTTCGTTTACTGATGCTGATGGGAAATTTATGATCTATGTACCTGGAGACCAGATTTATTATGTGAGAATAGGAAATGTTTTCGGAGAAAATTATGTCATTCAGAATAACGATATCAATGCACCTGTTCCGGAAACAGTAGGTCATCCTATTGTATTTCAGGTAGTTGAAAAAAATCGACAAGTTAACTTCAAAAAGGTGGCTCAGCCCAAACCAGATACTATTGATTATAATCTTCAAAAGATCAAGGTATTGGCTGGCAATATTTCCAAAATTGATGAATCGAAAAAAGCCGCCGTTGAAGATGCATTTAAGCCAAAGGCTGATAAAAAAGCCTTACAACCTGGCAAATATTACCTCGTATTAGCCGAAGCAAAAAACCTTGTTGAGGCTGTAAAATACCGGAAAATATTCGCAGAACAGGGCTTGATCATCAGTTTTGGATATGACGACAGCCGCCAATTGATATACATCTATACGAATTACTACAATAAAAGGGATGATGCTCAGCTCGAGTTAAAAATTGTTGAGAAAATGGGAATCAAAAGTGCTTATGTAATGAGATTCCAACCGAAATAGTTGTTTCCTTACAACTTTCATCGAACCTTAAACTTTTATTATTATCTCAAGAATATTATGTCTTTTTACGTGCGACCGTGTGTTTATTAGCGTTCTATTGAATACATTTGTTCAAAAAATCAAACAAATGAATCAAACCATTAACAATACAAAACAAAC
>CANNKD010000174.1 GCA_947505205.1 Bacteroidota bacterium
GTTCTCAGAAAAATGCTCAAAAAAATCCTCATCATTCAAACTGCCTCCATTGGAGATGTAATTTTGATAACACCTGTTATTGAGAAACTACATTTATATTATCCTGATTGTCAGATAGATATTTTAATAAAAAAGGGTTATGAAGGACTTTTTGAGGAACATCCATTCTTGAAAAACGTTCTTGTCTGGGATAAAAGCAAACAGAAATATAGTCGGCTTTTTCAAATTTGGAAACGTATTCGATCTGAAAAGTACGATTTGGTTGTCAATGTGCAACGATTTGCTTCAACAGGTTTGCTCGCTATTTTCTCTGGTGCAGCGCAGACAATTGGGTTTGATAAAAATCCGTTAAGTTGTTTTTTCACAACCAAAATAAAACATGATATCGGCCTGAAGGACAATTATATACACGAAGTTGACCGCAACCTGAAACTCATCGAAACATTCACCGATGCTGAACACATAAACCCAAAACTGCATCCTACTAAGCAAAATCTGGAGAAAACATCACAGTTAAAAGAACAAAAATTTATTTGCATCGCCCCTGCTTCGCTGTGGTTTACCAAACAATATCCAATAGATCAGTGGATCGATTTAATTTCGAAAATGGATTCAGATTATAAAATATACCTTTTGGGCTCAACTGCTGATTTCGATTTGTGTGAAAATATAAAATCAAATTCCGGAAGCAAAAACGCTATCAACTTAGCTGGCAAACTAAATTTACTCGAATCGGCCGCATTGATGAAAGATGCAAGCATGAATTTTGTAAACGACTCTGCACCTATGCATTTATGCAGTGCGGTTGATGCCAAAATAACAGCAATCTATTGCTCCACCATTCCTGAATTTGGCTTTGGACCTTTGTCGAATAACACTTATATCGTGCAATCAACAGAAAAATTAGAATGTCGTCCATGTGGATTGCATGGTTTCAAAGCATGTCCGAAAAAACATTTCCGATGTGCCACAACGATAAAAACGAATGAATTGTTAAAACACTTATGAAAACCTTTGAAGAAGAAATTAAATTGGCTGTAGAAGCCCTCAAAAAAGGAAAAGTAATCTTATATCCAACCGACACGATTTGGGGACTTGGTTGTGATGCAACCAATTCAAAAGCAGTTGAAAAAGTTTTTAAAATCAAAAAGCGAACCGAAAATAAAAGCCTCATCGCATTGGTTGACAGTGAAGAACGCCTCAAAGATTATATCAAGGAAGTTCCTCCAATTGCTTTCGACCTCATCCAAAATGCGGCCAATCCGATTAGTATCATTTTTCCGGGAGCAAAGAATCTTGCAAAAAACGCGATTGGGTCAGATGGAACAGTTTGTATCCGTGTGACGACCAGTGAGTTTTGCAAAGAACTTGTGCGGAGACTTGGCAAACCAATCGCATCTACTTCAGCCAATATTTCGGGAGAGGATACTGCGCTGTTTTTCAATCAGATATCAAAAAATATCTTAGACACTGTTGACCATGTGGTTGGCTTATATCAAGATGAAATTAATATCCCAAAAGCATCGACAATCATCAAACTTGAAGTAAATGGCCGGTTTGAGATTATACGGGCTTGAAAGAATTCGACGATTAAACTTTGTGAAAAATTGATATTGCATTAATTCATTTTCAATTCGAAACAAATGATGGATAATTCGAGCCGAACACCAAAACCTTATTTAGATTTGTTTCAAATTAACCTTTATTGTACCTTTGCAGCCCGAAACTCGACTTCAAAAATGATTAAATTCATACAATAATGACACAAAAGAGGAAATTTACCTTAGACAAAACCGATAAGGCAACACTTACAAAATGGTACAGTTTGATGACATTAGGTCGTCAGCTTGATGAAAAAGCACCAAATTATCTCAAACAAGCTTTAGGATGGTCATATCACGCTCCTTATGCCGGCCACGATGGAATTCAACTTGCTATTGGCCAAATATTTAACAGGGAAACTGACTTTTTATTTCCCTATTACCGCGATATGTTAACGACAATCTCAGCAGGTCTGACTGCTGATGAAATCATCTTAAACGGTATCTCAAAGGCTGCGGATCCGGCAAGTGGTGGACGACACATGTCGAACCATTTTGCTAAACCGGAATGGAATATTCAAAATGTTTCGTCAGCAACAGGAAATCATACATTGCATGCCGTTGGTACCGCCAGAGCAATTAAATTATACCACTCAAAAGGCGTTGCAATTAGTTCACAAGGCGAATCAAGCACCTCAGAAGGTTATGTTTTTGAAGCCATCAATGGCGCATCAAATGAGAAACTACCGGTTATTTTCGTCTTTCAGGACAATCAATTTGGAATATCCGTTCCGCAACGCGATCAGTCAGCTAACCGAAGAGCTGCCGAAAACTATCGGGGAATTAAGAACTTAGCTATCATTTACTGCGATGGAAAAAACGTTTTTGACTCGATGAATGCCATGTACAACGCAAAAAAACACATCGAGGAATTTGGCGAGCCGGTTATCGTACATGCCAACTGTGTTCGTATCCATTCGCATTCAAACTCTGATAAACATGAACTTTATCGTGATGAAAACGAGCGTCACTGCGTTAAAATGTCGGATCCGCTAACCCGATTCAAAATACAATTATTGCATTCAGGTAAATTTACTGAAACAGAATTGGATGCCATCGACGCCGAAGCCAAGAAAACCATTTCTGCAGCACACAAAAAAGCGATTGTGGCTGCCGATCCAACACCTGAATCAATACATGATTTTGTGATTCCCGCACCATTTGTCTCGAGTAAATATCCAACTGGTCTGCACTCGAAGTCAACCGGCGAAAAAATGAAACTCATTCAGGCCATCAACGAAACTTTAAAAGCCGAATTCCGCCATAATCCGGACACCTTTATCTGGGGACAAGATGTGGCTCATAAAGAAAAAGGCGGCATTTTCAATGTGACCAAAGGAATGCAACAGGAATTTGGCAAAGAAAGGGTTTTCAATGCACCAATCGCTGAGGATTATATTACCGGAACCGCCAATGGCATGAGTCGTTTCAATAAAAAAATCAGAATTGTGATTGAAGGTGCCGAATTTGCAGATTATTTCTGGCCGGCTATGGAACAATTTGTCGAATGCACGCACGAATACTGGCGAAGCAATGGTGCTTTCGTACCTAATATTGTTATCCGCTTAGCCTCAGGTGGTTATATCGGTGGAGGATTGTACCACTCCCAAACCATTGAAGGCGTATTGACAACCTTTCCGGGAATCAGGATTGTGTATCCATCTTTTGCGGATGACGCTGCCGGTTTATTGCGCACAGCCATGCGCTCCGAGGGCCCAACAGTTTTTCTTGAACCAAAAGCATTATACAATGATCCATTAGGCGAAACTTTCGTACCGGATGATTTTGAAGTTCCGTTTGGAAAAGCACGTATTCGTAGAGAAGGCAGTGATTTAACAATTATCACCTACGGAAATACCACGCATCAGTCGATTGAAGTTGCAATGCGTATCAGTAAAGAAATAGGAAAAGAAATTGAAGTAATCGATCTTCGTTCACTTATCCCGTTAGATAAAGAAACAATTATTGAATCCATAAAGAAAACTTCACGTGTTCTCATTGTTCACGAAGACAAAGTTTTTGCCGGTTTTGGTGGCGAACTTGCTGCAGTGATTGCAGATGAGGCATTTAGCTACCTCGATGCGCCGATCAAACGTGTTGGATCGACTTTCACTCCGGTTGGGTTTAATCGTATTCTTGAAAAAGCAATTTTGCCCAATGCTGATAAAATTCACAAGGCAGCATTGGAAGTGTTGAATTATTAGCCATCAAATAATTCATATTTTCATTAAACTATATAATCCCTCATCTGGCATTCAGGTGAGGGATATTTATTTGATATTGAGAACATTAACAATTATTAACAGACAATTTACAATACTTTACCGATTTCCTTGCTTGTAATTTTTACTTTTGATAACCTTTAACACATACATCAAAATAAATAATCTCTTCCATTGTTGCCAAAGACATACTTATTATGAAAAAAATAATTAATACAATTCAGCATTTTATAATCATATCTATTTATTTATCAATATGTTCAAGCTCAATCCAAGCCCAGCATGCACAAAAATCGGATGGAAGGGAAACGAGTCAGAAATTTGCGGCGGCACTGTTTTATATTGATAATTTTTATGTTGACAGCACCAATACACCCGAACTGGTTGAAAAAGCAATCGTGAGCACGCTCAAGGAACTGGATCCTCATTCTGCATATATCTCTAAAAAGGATATTGATGCCGCCAATGAACCTTTGGAAGGCAGCTTCGAAGGGATTGGAGTAACTTTTCAATTGTTCAACGACACCATTTTGGTTATCGCGCCTGTTCCGGGTGGCCCTTCCGAAAAATTAGGCATTTTAGCCGGAGATAAAATCATAAAAATTGATGGTGTGGACGCATTTGGGAGCAAGATAAACAACAATTACGTAATGGAACATTTGCGTGGTGACAAAGGTAGCTTGGTGAATGTGAGCATATTACGTAATAATCGCAAAGAACTTATCGAATATGCAATTGTCCGTGATAAAATTCCCATCAACAGCATCGATGCAACATTTATGATTGACGGAAACGTCGGATATATCAAATTGAATCGCTTTTCAAAGACTTCGATGGAAGAGTTTCATGCTTCAATGGCTCAGTTGAAAACGGAAGGAATGAAGAGTTTAATACTTGATTTACGTGGCAATTCGGGTGGATTTTTAAACACCGCCGTTGAATTATCCGATGAGTTTCTTGGCAACGGAAAATTGATTGTTTATACGGAAGGTTTGAGAAGTCCGCGACAAGATTTTTCAGCCACCGACCTTGGCGATTTTGAAAGTGGGAATCTGATAGTTTTAATCAATGAAGGTTCAGCTTCGGCAAGTGAAATTGTGAGTGGTGCCATTCAGGATTGGGACCGAGGAATTATTTTAGGAAGAAGATCGTTTGGTAAAGGATTGGTACAGAGACCTTTTCAATTACCCGATGGCTCTGTGATTCGTTTAACCGCATCTAGATATTATACTCCTACTGGAAGAAGCATCCAAAAACCTTATACTGAAGGAGTTGAGTCATATTACAAAGATTTATACGAACGTCAAAAACATGGAGAATTTGTGCATGCCGACAGCATCCACTTTCCTGATTCATTAAAATATTTAACACCTTCGAAACGAATTGTTTATGGCGGTGGCGGCATTATGCCCGATGTTTTTGTACCATTCGATTCCACACAATATACTGACTATTATTCCGATTTGATCCGTAAAGGTGTTTTAAACAAGTTTACACTCGAGTTTTCGAATAAAAACAGGGAACTATTTGCTAAGAAATATCCGGTATTCAAAAAGTTTAATTCAGATTTTATTGTTGATGAATCACTCATGAATCAGTTTATTGAATTAGGTAAAAAAGAAGGTGTTACATTTAAGGAAGATCAGTTCAAACTTTCGGAAAATTTCATGAAATATCAGATTAAAGCTATGATTGCCAGAAATTTATGGGATATCAGCAGGTATTTTGAAGTGCTCATCGATGTTGATGACAACTTGCAGCGTGCGTTGGATTTGATCAAGAAGAAAAATATGTATTCGGAGGTTTATCACACGAAGTAGCTCAACTTGAAAATTTGAACTTTTTCATATCTAAAAGGATTAAAATAAGCTACTTTGCTTAACTTTACCTTTCTAAAGAAATAAAATTCGGTTGAATATGGCAAATCTCGAAACATCATATATGGGTTTGAAATTGAAAAACCCAATCATCATCGGCAGCTGCGGATTAACAAATTCTGTTGAAAACGTCAAGGAAGCCGCTGCAAATGGCGCGGCAGCTGTGGTTCTGAAGTCACTTTTTGAAGAAGAAATCCAACACTCCCTGAATCCTGCCGCAAATCGTGAAGCACAACAGAACTATTATACTGAGGCTGAGTCATATATCCTCGAATATTCAAATACACATGACATCCATAGTTATCTTCAACTGATAAAGGATTGCAAAAAAGCGGTTGATATTCCAATTATCGCGAGTATAAATTGCATGAGTCCAACCGAATGGACCGATTTTGCCAAAGAAATTGAAGCCGCCGGTGCCGATGCCCTCGAACTGAATATTTTCATTCTTCCCTCCGATCCACATTTATCAGGCGAGCATAACGAACAAGTGTATTTTGAAATCGCAAAACAGATGGTTAGAACCGTGAAAATTCCGGTGGCAGTCAAAATCAGTTATTATTTTTCGGGCTTAGCCAAAATGGCCATGCAACTTTCATGGACAGGCATTTCGGGTCTGGTACTTTTCAATCGATTTTTTTCTCCTGATATTGATATTGAAAAATTTGAAATCAAATCATCGAATGTGTTTAGCAGTCCGGCCGAACTTTCGCTTTCACTGCGTTGGGTAGCCATGCTTTCTTCAAAAGTACAATGCGATATTGCAGCATCAACAGGCATTCACGATGGAAAAGCAGTTATCAAACAGTTGTTGGCCGGTGCGCAAGCAGTTCAAATTGTCTCTGTAATCTATAAAAAAGGATTCAAACAGATTGGATTGATGCTCAATGAATTAGATAATTGGATGATCCGACATAAATTTGAAACAACAAATCAGTTTATCGGGAAAATGAGCGTTCAAAAAACCGACAATCCGGCTGCTTATGAAAGAGTGCAGTTTATGCGGTATTTTGCAGGGATAGAGTAGAAAGAAGTACTTGGAGTGCCTAAAGTACTTAGAATACTTGAAGTACTTAAATTTAAGACTTTAAATACTCAAGGCACTTTAAATACTCAAGGCACTTTAAATACTCAAGGCACTTTAAATACTCAAGGCACTTTAAATACTCAAGGCACTTTAAATACTCAA
>CANNKD010000175.1 GCA_947505205.1 Bacteroidota bacterium
CCGAAAAACTGAATTCGCCGAGCATTGAATCGCTCAGAATTATTCCGGCAAGCATTTTATTTGTGGTAAAACCGATATTAAAAGTATCAGATTCCTTATCAATCTGGCGGGCATAATATGCGTCTGCAGAAATATTTCCATAAGCAGATTGTAACTGAATATCAGCACTTAACGAATCTACTCTTCCTTTTACCCTGCCTTCAAACGAAAAGGATGACGGCATTTTCACTTCAGCAAATACCGCTGGATCAACAAACTGATACACCTCCTGCATGCTTGTCGAAAAATGATCAATGGTTGCATCAAAATGCATATTGCCGACATCAGAGAGTCCGGTGAGTTTTCCTTTCGTTTTAAATGCAGTATGATCAAGAACAGATCCTTCCATGTTTTCGATATTCAGATCATTCATTTTTCCATTGGCCTGCAGTGAAAGTAAAATATCTGAGTTCTTAAACTTTGCAAGCTCTGTGTTCGTTGCGAGCGTAGGAGCGAACATAAAAATATCATTCACTTCCAGGTCACTTTCCATCACATTGAGTGCAATTTCTGTATTTTCAAAATCAGATAAAAAAGCATTAAATGAAGCATAATTCAAGCTTGCATCCCCCGATATTTTGCTTTTTGAAGTCTCAAAGAATAAACCCGAAACCTCCATTTGCCGGTCTGTAACATTCGCATTTGCTGAAAAATTCTTCACATCCATACCTGAATTTTCATTCAAACTCAGATTTTTGATATTTGCTCTGTAACCAGCTGAATCAATATTGATATTGGCAAGTAAACCATTGAGATCAGAAATATCAAGATGTTGATAATCAATTGCCTGAATTATTTTTTGGTGTGATTCGTTGTCAAGACTAAAGTCTGTGTTTTGAACCGTTAGCTGATCAGCCGAAATACTTAACGGGATGAAAATATTTGTTTCAGACTGGCTTTGGTAATCGTTATTATTTGTGGCTGCTTTCCCGGAAATAATGTTGCTATCATTGAGGTTATTTTCCTTGTTTCCCAAAACCAATTGTACCTGAGTGTTTTTCAGGTCAATTTCACCAAAACTAAGCTTCTTATTCGGGAAGTCGATTGTTTTCGGGTGAATGTTGAGCTCACCCAGTTTAAACCGGCCATCGAATCCGGCCTTAAAGTTTTGAAAATTGGCATGGATATTTCTGAGATAAATATCCTTCAAATTCAATTCCCATGGCCTTCCCTGTTTTTTTGTTTTATCAACCGAAGAGGCACTATCAGGTGTAAACACATCGATAATAAACTGAAAATTGAACACTTTCTCGTTTTCATTTCTGTGAATATGAGCCACAACCTGATCAAGTCTCAGACTGTCCACATTTATTTTGTTGTGCAAAAGACCAAATAAATCCATTCTTACTTTTAGCGAATGCATATACAAAAGCGTGTCGGCATTTCTATCGTTTAAAAAGAGATCTTCTATACTTATTGTATTTGGAATAGCGATTTTAACCTTTCCCAGGCTGATTGTTGTTCCGGTTTTTTGGCTGACCGATTGGATAAATTTACGAAAAATAAAGGTTTGAACGGAAGGAATATTTAATGTAACAACGACCCCAGACAGAACAAATACAAAAGCAATGAGCATCCGGATTACAATCCGAAATACTTTACGCCATATAATATTTTTCTTCTGAGAATTTACTTTCATCGACAACTTTGAAATGCGTTTCAAATATCGCAATTTCCAAGCGAAATTCAGAAATAATATGGAATCGGAAAGTCGAAATCTGCCTTTTGGTAAATTTACAGACAAAAAAAGTTCGGCTTAGGATTTCCCAAGCCGAACTGAATATTTCATTCTAAACTTCACTTACCGAACTTCATAGAGTTAGGTTAAGGTAATTCGCCGATTATTTCTTCGTTTCCTTCACCCTGATATCGCCGAGCAACACGTCCCAGAAACCGATGATTCGACCACCAATCTGCGTTTCTTTGCGTTTCACATATACCGTGATGTCCTTCTTCGTGGTATCTTCGTAAATCAAACCACCTTCTTTATCATAAGCACTAAATTTCTGGAATATCGTGATCACACCAACGTATGTTCCATCGGGTTGACGTTGCAAGTCGCTGACATATTCTATCTTAAACCATTCAATTTCAACACGATCGTAATTTAGTCGCATCAAACGTTCAAAATATTGACGTACATTGTAGTATCTCACTTCAGGACTTGACAAGGAAGAAACGCCCATTTCGGCACCTGACATAAACAGTTCCTCGGCACGGTCAATCACACGGTTGGCTTCGCTCCAAGGCGTTGATTTGTTTCCAATAATACTTACATATTTACTTAAATCACGCACTTTCTCTAGTGCCAAACTGTCGATAGCTTGTTTGCGTTCCGGACTTAAATCATCCTGGGCCAAAGCCGAAAATCCAATCATGAGGCTGAAAACGACAGCCATTATTACGCTTATTTTTCTCATTTTCTTACTTTTTTATCAATTCCAACTCACTAATTCTATTGTTTGCATCGTATTTAACTTGATTAACACGACTGTTATAGGTCTTTTGATCCTTCAGATAATCAAGATATTTGCTGATGGTGGTCGGGCGGTCATAATCATTGAAACCGCCAGCCTGACTTATAATAATCAAAACAGGTACATCAGGAGTGGAAAATAATTGCATCGCACCGGCAATTTTTTCATTTGCAGTTACTGCATCCGGTGATGCTGCGATAGCTTTGAAATAGTTTTCGATTGGGTCGTATTTGTTAGCTTCTGACTTCAATCTGGTTTCTTCTTCTTTGCGAAGACGCTCTTCCTCTGCCTTCCGTTGTACATCGGCACGGTCACGAGCCAATTTATCTTCTACCTTATCCAGAAGTGATTGAACCTCTGTATCTTCCAGATTCCATGATTTAATAGTCTGGAAACGTTGTTCCTTCTCGGCTAATGACCATGTTGAAGTCCCGTCCAAAATGGAATTGAGATCTTTCTTAGCCATTTCTACCTTTGAGGCATATTCGGCTGCGGCTTTGTCTTTCGCGATATTTTTCTTGCTTTTGCAACCTGTTGCCCCACCAAGACTTACCAATGCAATCAAAACCATCATTGCAATCTGGCGTGTGCTCTTTAAAAAACGCTGTTTTGTTATCATATTTAATTAAATTTGAATTAATGCGATGTTCTAATAACTTCGATTTTGCAAAATTATTGAAAGATTAGTGATTTAAAGGAATAATTTATCAATTTTGTTTCGTGACGAAGCATTATAACATCCCAATATTCATGCCAGAGTTGGCTTGTCCTCAGCAATGTAGTTTTTGTGATCAACAAAAAATATCAGGCAAATCAAAGTACCCTGATTTGCAAGAAATTAAAGCTACAATTGACAAATACCTGACAAGCTTTACGGAAAATGACCGTGAAGTGGAAATTGCTTTTTTTGGCGGAACCTTTACCGGGTTGCCATTATCTAAACAGCAGGAATACCTTTCGGTTGCGCACGAATACCTCAAAAAAGGAGAAATTCATGGAATAAGATTAAGTACGCGCCCCGATTATATCGATGAAGAAAATTTACATTTGCTCAAAAAGTTGGGTGTTACCACTATTGAACTGGGTGCACAATCGCTTGATGATGAGGTTTTACGCTCCTGCAACAGAGGTCACACCGTGGCACAGGTTGAGACAGCTTCGGAAATGATTAACCGGTTTGACTTTACACTGGGCTTGCAGATGATGATTGGATTACCCGGTGATACCTATCAAAAAAGTATCGCTACTACACATAAAATCATTGACTTAGGCGCAAAGGAAACGCGCATTTACCCTTGTTTGGTTATTAAAGGCACTCAGTTAGCAGAAGAATTCCATCGTGGTTTATATGAACCTTTAACCATGGACGAAGCAGTAAAATTATCGGCAGAATTAACTTTGCTTTTCGAAACGGCAAACGTAAAAGTAATCCGGCTCGGTTTGCACCGAAGTGAGGATTTACAACAAGGCTCCATGCTTGCCGGACCATATCATATTTCGTTTAAAGAACTGGTAATGACTGAGGTATGGAGTCGGATGCTGGCAAACGAATTGGAAAATATAGATTCAAATAATTTTCAGCTTTTTGTTGCCCCCAAGCAATTGAATTTTGCTGTTGGATATGGAATGAAAAATAAAAAGATGCTTCTTGAACGTTTTCCAAAAGTGAATATTTCAGTTGATAATAGTTTGATTAACAGAGAATATCGTATAATTTCCCGCTAAATGAAGATTATTGTCAGCAGCCAAATACCGTTAAAAGCAAAAAAGAAATTAGCTCAGTTTGGAGAAGTGCTATTTCTTGATAAGCAAGCATTTTTATATGATTCAATCGCTTCGCATCCGGATATATATTTCTGTCAGATTGAAAATCAATTGGTTGTAGCGCCCAATATTCCTAATGAGTGGGAAACATGGCTTCTGAAAAATGAAGTTTCTTATCAAAAAGGTATTTCAAACCTTCAGGAAAAATATCCGCAAACGGCACATTACAATGCTGTTGTGACTTCTGAATTTTTGATTCATAATCTGAAAGTGACGGATGCTTCGATTTTCGAAATATCAAAAATTAGAAATGAAATTCATGTAAATCAAGCATATACGCGTTGCAATCTCGTTCCTTTAAACAAAGATCATTTTATCACTTCTGACAAAGGAATTGAAAAACGATTGAAACTTCACCTTAAAAAAGTGCTTTACATCGATCCTTTCCAAATAAGGTTAGCCGGACAAAAAAATGGCTTTTTTGGTGGTTGCTGTGGAATCTTTGAAGACAAATTATTCCTTTCCGGAAACCTCAGTTCGTTGCGTGAATCGAAGGAACTAATCAATTTTACTTCGTCTCTTTCGATAGAAATCATTGAACTCAGCAACGAGCCAATGATGGATGTTGGAAGTGTATTGTTCTTAAAATCAGGATGTTGAAAATTAGGAGTGGTACCCGTTTTGTGTCGAAGAATTTGACTAAATTATTTTCTGACCAGTTCTTTGTATTTTGTATATCGCTCAAATATTTCATTCACAAACTGATACGTTTCTTCGCCTCTGGCATAACCGTAATAAACCACCGGATCGTTGTAAAACGACGGTTTTGATTTGTTTAGCGAGAAGAAATCGACATTATCGGTCCAGATATTTGGATTTTTATCGTATTTTTCAGCTAACCGACGGGCATCAAGCACATGGCCAATTCCGGTATTATATGCTGCCAACACAAATTTTGCACGTTCAAGTGTATCCGTCACTGTCTCAGGAATCAAACGATCGAGGTAATTAAGATATTTTCCGCCAATCCGTATATGATCTGCAGGCGATGAGTTTTCATCAATTCCAAATTGCTGCATAACCGAAGGCATCAATTGCATAATTCCGTAGGCACCAGCCCAACTTTGAGCATCGACTTTGAAGTTTGATTCTTCATAAACGAGGGCAGAAAATAAGCGCCAATCCCAGCCAATTTCTTTGGATACTTCTTTAATTACCTGATCATACGTTGATAAATTTCTGGTAGAATATGAATCTATATCTTTTTGATTCTGATATTTCATACGAATACTTTGGAAATATTTATTGTAGATCTTTTTGTATTCAACGCTTCTGCCAAACGAACGCAACCAATCATTCATTTCATCACGAAGTTCATTTTTTAATTCAATCCTGAAAGCCCAGGCAATTTTCTGATTGAAACTGACGGGCATGCCATAATCAATTTCGGGATAATTCTGCTTATTTGCCATTGCCAGAAATTCATCTGCCACGGTATATTTTATTTCACCATTGGCAACGGCCTGTATGAGTTCTTCCACATCACGCTCATCTTCAATGATATAAATTGAATCTCCGATTTCGTTCGACAGGCTTTGAAGTCGTTTTACGTAAGCACTACCTTTGGTAACATGGATTTCTTTTCCTCCTAATTCGATGGTGCTGCGAAGTAAACTCGATTCGATTTCGTTCCGTGTCTGCATCTGTTGCCAGTTTTTAGGTAGTTTCTGAATGATTACCTGTTTTGTAATGATCAGAGGATCAGAGAAATCGAACCATTTTTTTCGGACGGATGTTGAGGTTAGGCTTCTTGCAATTACATCCACCTTTTTGTCGTAAAGCAACTCTTGACTTTTAGGTAAATCTTCCTCCACCTTTACCTCCAAAGTAACCTCTAAATGATCGGCGAAAGCTTTTAACATTTCATATTGATAACCCATCGTTTCACCTCGGTAGATATAATAATTAAGTGAATTTGAATTGGTTACTGCGATAAGTTTTTTTCTTTTTATTACTTCATTTAAACTGTTTGCTGTATCAGATTTAACTTTATTCATTTTGGAAACAAATTCCAACCCATGAACTTCCTCATGTTCTTCTTCAGGGAATGGCCTGTTGCATCCATCAATAGATATTGATAACCAGATGATTATAAAAATAAAGACAACACTATTCCATCTTTTTTGCATATTCTGACGAATTTCTGAGGTTAAAAGTAGATTTTTATAACATTGGTACAAACCTACTAAAATAAATATGGTTAATAAAACAATATCCATAATGATACAAACTTTACAAATATTACTTACCATTGCTGGAGGTAAATAATTAAAAATTGCATAAGCCTATCTCTCTCAGTTGTGTTGGTAAAAAATACGTATATTTACGA
Source organism: Bacteroidota bacterium (assembly GCA_947505205.1). Taxonomy (GTDB): domain Bacteria; phylum Bacteroidota; class Bacteroidia; order Bacteroidales; family F082; genus CAJBPB01. Next base: position 6,670 of record CANNKD010000175.1, read on the forward strand.
ATTTGACTTGATAAACTAAATAGTTTAGTTTTGTTAACCAGTTATCATGAATTAGAAAAAAAACTGTAGTATGAAGAAAACACTCGTATTTTCGCTCCTTCTAATTCAAGGTTTTATCTTTCAGTATGTTAATGCCCAGCAAAGCAGCACTTCAGACTCTGCAAAAGTGGAAGTTTCTGAAAGTCAACATCAACGTATAGGTTTTGGTATTGGC
>CANNKD010000176.1 GCA_947505205.1 Bacteroidota bacterium
CCTATCTCAGAAGCCAGAGTAGCCTATATAAATGGTGAATTTGTTGTAAATCCAAGTATTTCAGCATTAAAAGAAGCCACTTTAGATTTAATGGTTGCCGCCACAATCGATAACATTATGATGGTTGAGGGCGAATCGAAAGAAGTTTCAGAAGCACTCATGCTTGAAGCTCTTAAAATTGCGCATGACGTAATTAAATTGCAATGTCAGGCACAAATCGACTTGGCCTCACAAATTGAAAAAGCCCGCACAAAGCGTGTTTATTGTCATGAAACAAATGATGAAGTATTGCGCGAAGCAGTTTCTGACGCAACATATAAAGCCTGTTATGATCTTTCCTTAACTGGAAATGCAAACAAACACGAGCGTTCTGATGGATTTAAAGCTATACGCGATCAGTTTATCGAATCTCTTCCTGAAGAAGAACGTACAGCTAAAACTAAATTTGTTAAACGCTATTTCCACGATGTAGAAAAGAAAGCCGTTCGCGATGCAATCCTGAATGAACGCATCCGCTTAGATGGTCGTAAACTCGATCAAATTCGTCCAATATGGAGCGAAGTTGATTATCTGCCTTCTGCACATGGTTCTGCCATCTTTACCAGAGGCGAAACACAAGCCTTGGTTACAGCCACTTTGGGCTCAAAACTCAATCAGCAGACAATTGACGGAGCCGTGATGGAAGGAACATCAAGTTTCTATTTACATTATAATTTCCCAAGTTTCTCAACTGGTGAAGTGAAACCAAACCGTGGTGTAAGCCGTCGCGAAGTTGGACACGGCAATTTGGCTGAGAGAGCTTTAAGAGCAATGATTCCAACAGGCGAAGAAAATCCTTATACAATCCGCATCGTGAGTGATATTCTTGAATCAAACGGTTCATCATCTATGGCCAGCGTTTGTGGCGGCACATTGGCATTGATGGATGCTGGTGTGAAAATCAAAAAACCTGTTGCTGGTATTGCAATGGGCTTGATATCGGAAGACAAATGCAGCAAATTTGCGGTCCTTTCTGATATTTTGGGCGATGAAGATCATCTTGGAGATATGGACTTCAAAGTTACAGGTACAAAAGACGGTATTACAGCCTGTCAGATGGATATTAAGGTTGATGGACTTACATACGAGGTTCTTGAAAAAGCACTCGAACAAGCACGTATGGGACGATTACATATCCTTGGTGAAATAGCTAAAACCATCACCCAACCACGTGAAGATTACAAAGAACACGTTCCTCGGATCGAGAAAATGACGATTGATAAAGAATTTATTGGAGCAATTATTGGACCTGGTGGCAAAATAATCCAGGAAATGCAACGTGAAACCAATACAATTATCACTATCGAAGAAAAGGGTAATTTTGGAATCATCGACATTGTTTCGCCAAATAAAGAATCCATTGAGCTGGCCAAAATGCGAATCAAAGCAATTGTGTCTGTTCCTGAAATTGGCGAGGTATATCTTGGAACTGTAAAATCGATTATGCCTTTTGGCGCTTTTGTTGAGATTCTTCCGGGTAAAGATGCACTTTTACATATTTCTGAAATAGAATGGCGTCGTTTGGACACCGTTGAAGGTGTGTTGAAAGCAGGAGATAAAATCAAAGTAAAATTGATTGGCGTTGACCCAAAGACCAATAAAATGAAATTGTCGCGTAAAGTGCTACTTCCAAAACCTGAAGGCACAAACGAACAGAACAATTAATTGATAATTACGTAAACTATATACACTAATAAACTATTCATGAGGCAGCTTAAAATCACAAAACAGGTTACAAACCGTGAAACCGCTTCTCTGGATAAGTACTTGCAGGAAATTGGTAAGGTTGAGCTCATTACAGCAGAAGAAGAAGTTGAATTAGCACAACGCATCAGGCAAGGCGACAGAGCTGCATTAGAGAAACTCACAAAAGCAAACCTACGTTTTGTTGTTTCTGTTTCGAAACAATACCAAAATCAGGGATTAAGTCTTCCTGATTTGATTAATGAAGGCAATCTTGGCTTAATTAAAGCCGCCCAAAGATTTGATGAAACACGCGGATTCAAATTTATCTCTTATGCGGTGTGGTGGATTCGTCAATCGATTTTACAAGCTTTGGCTGAACAATCGCGAATTGTAAGGCTTCCTTTGAATAAAATCGGTTCAATCAACAAAATAAACAAGGCTTATGCAAAGCTTGAACAAAAGTTTGAACGTGAGCCAAATGCCGAGGAGATCGCTGAAGTATTAGAGGTGACTGAAACCGAGGTAAAAGAATCGATGAAGAATGCAGGCCGTCATGTTTCGATGGATGCACCGCTTATTCAGGACGAGGACAATAATATGTATGATGTTCTTCGAAGTGAAGAAGCCATCACACCTGAAACAGAACTTCTCTACGAATCTTTGCGCAAAGAGATTGATCGCGCTATTTCTACGTTAACGCAACGTGAATGTGATGTTGTTAAACTCTATTTCGGATTAAACGGAAGCCATCCGATGACCTTGGAAGAAATCGGTGAAAAGTTTGATTTAACACGCGAGAGAGTTCGACAGATAAAGGAAAAAGCAATCAGACGGCTTAAACACAACAGCAGAAGCAAAATACTGAAAAGTTATCTTGGATAAAAAAGCAAAGCGCCTTCAGGGCGCTTTTTTTTTATCTTTGTGAAAAATGATCGCATGAAAACACTTGTGGCTCCTTCCCTGCTTTCGGCAAACTTTTTAAACCTTGGTTCCGACATTGAAATGCTCAATAAAAGCGAAGCTGATTGGTATCATCTTGATATTATGGATGGTACCTTCGTTCCAAATATTTCGTTTGGCATTCCGGTTGTCAAAGCGATCAGTAAGATAGCCCAGAAACCACTCGATGTTCACCTGATGATTGTTCATCCGGATCGTTATATTGACGCGTTCAAAGATGCCGGAGCATCCATATTATCCGTTCATATTGAGACTTGCCAACATCTTCATCGCTGCCTTCAATCCATAAAAAAAGCCGGAATGAAAGCCGGAATAGTCCTGAATCCACACACAGCCATCAGTTCGCTTGAAGATATTATTTCAGATGCCGATTTGGTGTTGATCATGTCGGTAAATCCTGGTTTCGGAGGCCAACAATTTATCCCACATTCTCTACAAAAAATTGAAATCCTTAAGGAAATGATTCTTCGAAAAAACTTATCAACTCTTATCGAAGTCGATGGTGGCATCGACCTAAATAATGCACCATCAGTAGTTTCGGCTGGTGCAGATATTCTTGTTGCCGGAAGTTCAATATTTAAGGCAGAAAATCCTGTTGAGATGATCCATTTTTTAAAAAAATAACACTTCATTCCAAAACAAAAATTATCTTTGCGTTTCGATTATCGAATCTATTAGGAGGTAATTATGCAATTATCAAAAAGTACTAATCAAACATCAGACGAGCTGAGCCTACAAGACAGTGAATCAGTTGAAAAGCCACATCCATTGAAAGGTAAAAATATCCTTATTGTTGAGGATGTCATCTCTAATTACAAACTATTAGAGGTATTTCTTTCCTCTACGGGTGCCAATCTTTTTCACGAAGAATACGGAAAGTCTGCTATCGAAACATTCATATCAAGAGGAGATATCGATCTGGTTCTTCTTGATATTCGTTTACCTGATGGCTCTGGAATTGATGTTGTGACGAAAATACGTGAATTAAACAGTAAGGTGATAATCATCGCTCAAACAGCCTTCGCGATGTTTTCCGATAGAATATTTTGTTTGAACGCCGGATGTAACGAATATCTCTCAAAACCAATCAAACGCAGAGATTTCAACGAAGTAATTGCTAAGTTTTTTTAAGCTTTTTCGTGTTCATCTGAACGTATTCCCCTTGAATCTACTGTCTCGATGCTGCGTCAATGTTCTGATGAAAGCTATTTTTAATAGAATTTAATCATTTCCTTCATTACATTATTTATCTGATTATATTTGTCGATAATAATTCCATAATATGAACGAAGCACTCAAAACACTGGAACCATCAGGTATCTGGAGTCATTTCAAGGAGATACTAGAAATTCCGCGCCCTTCAAAGAAAGAAGAAAAGATCATCGCTTACCTGAAAGATTTCGCGTCAAAGCACAAACTTAACTGCCAACAAGATGCCATAGGGAATATTTTAATCACGAAACCTGCCACAAAAGGCTTCGAAAAACGCAAGACTGTAGTGCTTCAGAGCCATGTTGATATGGTTTGTGAGAAAAACAGCGATAAAATACATGACTTCGAAAACGATCCGATTGAAGTGTATATCGATGATGAATGGATCAAAGCGAAAGGTACCACACTCGGTGCCGATGATGGCATCGGTATTGCGGCTCAGCTCGCTATTCTTTCAGATCCAAACATTGATCATGGACCACTTGAATGCTTGTTTACAATAGATGAAGAAACAGGATTGACAGGTGCTTTCGGGCTGGAGGCAGGATTTCTGAAGGCTGAGATTTTACTAAATCTCGATTCAGAAGACGAAGGTGAATTGTTTATCGGATGCGCCGGAGGTGCTGATACTGTTATTAAGATGCCTTTTACAATGGAGAAATCGCCCAGGGAATATAAGCCATTCAAGCTGTCGGTGAGCGGTTTAAGAGGTGGCCATTCGGGTGACGATATTCACAAAGGTTATGGAAACGCAAATAAGTTATTAAACAGAATATTATGGGAATCAGCCAAACTGCATGACATCCGATTGCATTCCATTGAAGGCGGAAACCTCCGTAATGCACTTGCCAGAGAAGCCAATGCAGTGATTCTTGTCCCGGAAAAGAATATTGATCAGTTGGAGCTTTTCGTTGCGAAGAATTTTACGGAAATAGCCAAAGAATATATGGTGACTGAGCCCAATCTGAAGATTCTATTAGCACCCTTTAGAGGAAAAACGGACGAAGTTGTTGCAATCGGCGATCAAACCAAGTTATTCAATAGTTTGTATGCCTGTCCGCATGGTGTGATTGCTATGTCACAGTCCATTGCAAACTTCGTTGAAACATCTACCAATTTGGCTTCTATCCGCATGACTGAAAATGAATTTTTGATAACGACCAGCCAGCGGAGTTCGATAGAATCGGCAAAAGATGATATTGCCAATATGGTAAGCGCTTGTTTTGAACTGACAGGTGCCGCCATTGAACATTCCGACGGCTACCCGGGCTGGGCACCCAATCCGCAATCACCCATCCGAGAAATTACGGAAGATGCCTATTTCAATCTTTTCCTTTCGAAACCACAAGTGAAGGCGATTCATGCCGGACTGGAATGCGGCTTGATTGGCGACAAATACCCATCGATGGATATGATTTCGTTTGGACCTACCATCAAAGGTGCTCACTCACCCGACGAGCGTTTGGAGATTGCCTCGGTAACGAAATTCTGGAAACTGCTGCTGAGTGTTTTAAAATTGATACCAGCAAAAGGATAATAAAAAAAGGAGCGAAATCGCTCCTTTTTTTTGTTATCCATTATCATAATGTTGACTAAATTTCAGAATATTAAGGACACGTTAAAATAACCTCTGCCGAGCATACATGGAACATACATATTTTGAATTACTTTTGTATCGTTAAATTCAATTTAACCTTAGTTACAAATTAATATGCAAACAGAAAATATTTTCATTGTTCATCCTGCTAATGAAGAACAGGCTAATGCATTGACAGCTTTTATAAAAGCACTCAAAATAAAATTTGAAGTAATGACTGAAAAGTCCTACAATCCTGAGTTTGTTGCTAAAATTCAAGAAAGCAGAGCCCAATATCAAGAAGGGAATTATACCCGAATTGACAAAGAAGATTTACAAGAGTTCTTAGGCTTGTAATGCGTTATAAATAAGATTTTACATTTCAGGCTCAAAACGACATTGCTTTTCATAAAAAAGCGGGAAACAAGATTGTTTTAAAGAAATTATTTGTTCTTTTGAGTGAACTATCGGAGCATCCACACACCGGAACCGGAAAACCCGAGCCCCTAAAACATAATTTAACGGGTATTTGGTCGCGTAGGATTAACCTGGAACATCGATTGGTTTATGAAGTAATTGATGATAAAATAGTGATTCATTCAGTTAGAGGGCATTATTATTAATGAGTTTAAGCAATTAAAAAAAATATCTTTTACTGATAATAAAAAAAGGAACGAAAACACCGCTACCGCGCGAACAATGTCGTTAAGTTAATAGAAAACACTGAAAATTTAACCGCAGAGTTCCGCAAAGTTTTACGCAGAGTTCCGCAAAGATGTATGACAATTCTTGACTCTGCGGTACTTTGCGCTTCCTCAGCGAACCCTGTCTGCCAGCCAGGCAGGTTTGCGGTAAAAACATTTCAGATTCAAAATTCTTAACTTAATGACATTGACCGCGCGAATCCTTTCGCATGGTTTTATAAATCTTATTGCACCATGCGACAGAATCGCCTGGCAGCTGGGAATCCCTATTCCTCCAGCCTTTTAACAATATCCAATCAAAAAACCTATTCAATTTCCATAGTAAAGTGTAGGGCACGGATTTCGTTCAACCGGGACTTCATGCTGGGTTCCCGAAGTTCGGGACAGGCAGTGCCGACTACATGAAGTCCTAATTATTACCAACTGGTATTATTTTTCTCACTATTTCAAAATTTGTATAAACTCACCAACAACCCGCATTTCAGGAGCGTTTTGTTCGGTGATGATGATGTTTTGGTAAGAGCTGTCAAATGAATTTGGGCGCAAGACGATGGAGGTATGTCCCCAATTTTCCTCCGTCCCAATTTTTTCACTGGAGTATGTCTTGATTGTAAAGGCCGAGTTGAAATCTGGGTCTTGCAAGTCTCTGTTTTCAA
>CANNKD010000177.1 GCA_947505205.1 Bacteroidota bacterium
AAACCGGTATGGTATTGCTTGATTTGCCAAATGATAATAAACTCAAAATTATTGACAAAACCATATACCTGGTTGATGTGATCGCCCCGGCTATTCTTAATGATAAAATTGTTGGATGGGTTCGGGTTGGAATCGGACAAGAGGCAATCGGTAAACAAATTGCTGACATTACTTTTAAAGGACTGATTTACATATTTATAGCCATTTTAGTCGGTTCTATTATAGCATGGATAATGGGAACCAAAATTACAAAACGCTTGTATGTAATTCAGGATACATTAAGTAAAGTAAGCGAAGGGGATCAAACTGCACGATCAAACATTTCGGGAAACGATGAAGCCAATATGTTAGCAAAAGAGTTTAATAATATGCTTGATAAGTTGTCAAAAGGCGATTCGGAACTTAAAGAAAGTGAGCTACGTTTTAAAAAACTCTTTAATGCTTCACCTATTCCTATGGCTCTGATTAATTTGAATGGAAAATTAGTTGAATTCAACATCAATTTCGTGGAAATAGTTGGCTATAAACCTGACGAATTATCAGACATAAATGACTGGTTCAAAATAGCTTATCCTGATCCTGATTACCGCAATATCGTTATGAAAGCCTGGAACGATGCTATTGAAAATGCCATTGTAAACAATGTTCCAATTGCACCGAAAGAAGCTCAGATTGTATGTAAAAACGGAGAGACGCGCTCAATGCTGATTTCCGGATCCATTATCAATAATGAAATTCTGGCAGCTTTTTATGATATTACAGAACGCAAGCATGCCGAAATACAAATTAAAGAAGCTAAAGATAAATTGATGACGACGCTCGATGCACTTCCTGATTTGTTGTTTGAGGTTGATCAGGATGGTTTGATCTATGATTATCATTCAAACCGAACAGACTTACTTACTGTAGATCAGAATGAAATTATTGGTCATAGTTTCCATGACATGTTGCCTGTTGAAGTATCAGAAACTTGTTTGAATGCGATTCATGAGGCGATTGAAAATGGTTGGTCAATAGGACATTCCTATGCCCTACAACTGCCAACAGGTACTTTTTGGTTTGAACTATCTGCTGCAGCATTACCCAAAACAGAGGCAGCAAATAGATATGTGATTTTATTAGCTCGCGATATTACACGCAGAAAGGAAATAGAAAAAGAACTTATCAATGCAAAAGAACGTGCTGAGGAAAGCGATAAACTAAAATCGGCTTTTCTGGCTAACATCAGTCACGAAATCCGCACACCGATGAATGGGATATTGGGTTTTGCAAACATACTTAAACAGCCCGACCTTACTGGTGAACAACAACAAAAATACCTCGACATTATTGAACGAAGCGGTGACCGTATGCTCAATATTATCAATGATATCGTTACCATTTCGAGGATAGAATCCGAGGAAACAGAACTATCAATGAATGAATTTAACATCAACGAACTGCTCGATTCAATTTATACGTTATTTATTTCTCAAGCTCAGGATAAAGAAATTAATTTTACGATTACAAATTACCTTCCTCCTGAAAATGCAATGATTATTTCAGACCAGGAAAAGGTTATTACTATCGTTTCGAAACTTGTTCAAAACGCTATCAAATACACAACGAACGGAAATATTGAAATTGGCTTTGAGACTACCGAAACGGATAGCGTAAAAACCATTCTTTTCCACGTTAAAGACAGTGGGATTGGCATTCCAAAAAACAGGCAAATCGTTATTTTTGATCGATTTATTCAAGCTGACATAGCTGATAAAAATGCTTTTCAAGGTGCCGGATTAGGACTGACAATCGCCAAAGCTTACCTCGATTTATTAGGCGGTAAAATTTGGGTAAAAAGTGACCCTGAACAGCCGGGAAACAGTGGCTCAACTTTTTATTTTACATTACCTCTCATCACAAGCAACACAAAAAAAATTAAAGACATGACTACGAAGAAGGAATTAGCATTCTCAAAACCAAATCTAAAAGTTTTGATAGTTGAAGATGATGAAGACTCTGATGCTCTCATCAGTTTATCACTTAAAAAAATCTGTAGAGAACAATACCACGTTAAATCTGGCCTCGAAGCAATTGAATTTTGCAGGAAAAATCCCGATACAGATCTGATAATGATGGACATAAAGCTACTCCAATTAAATGGTTATCAAGCAACAAGTAGTATCCGTAAATTCAACAAGAACATTATTATTATCGCGCAAACGGCCTATGCACTCATTGGTGATAAGGAAAAATCAATCAATGCCGGTTGCAATGATTATATCACCAAACCGATTAATACCAAATATTTAGAATCAATATTAAACAAGTATTTTCAAAACATTGTTCTGCTTTAGCTTAACAACGAAAACCAACTAATGGACAAATTATCAAACAATTTGAAAATCAATAACCTGCGGTTTATTGACCTTTTCAGTTTAGAAGAAATACAGCGGATTCAGGAATTATATGCGGAAAGTACTGGTCTTGCTTCTCAAATTATTTATCCGGATGGAACGCCAATAACTTCGCCCTGTAACTTCTCACGCTTATGCAGCGAAGTCATTTGCAATTCAGAAAAAGGACTGGAACATTGCCGTAAAACAAAAGCAGAATTAAGTAAAAATAACAACACTGGCCCGATCTTTTGCGATTGTATGAATGGCTGTGTAAGAGATGCAAGTATAAATATCGTTGTTGGAGGAAATCTGATTGCCAGTTGGCTGGTAGGTCAGGTTAGAATTGCTAAGTTAGATGAAAATAAAATAGCTGCTTATGCGAATGAAATAGGTGTTGATAAAAATGAACTTTTGAAGGCTGTGGAAGAATTACCACACATGTTGGAAGAACAGTATAACAAAGTCACAAATATGCTATTTGTTTTTACAAAAGAACTTTCAGACAAAGCTTTCAGTAACCTGCAACTTAAAATTCAACTCGCTGAACAAAAGAAACTTGCGACCATATTAAAACAAAGTGAGGAGAAATACCGCAAATTGATAGAAGACTCGAGTGACGTAATCTGGACTTCAGATTTAGATTTTACGATTCGCTTTGTCGGCTCGTCTATAAAAAAACTGGTTGGTTATTCTGTTGAGGAATACAACCTTTTGACGATGGAAGAAAAATTTCCAAGTAATTCGTTAGCCCAGCTTTATAGTATGCGTGATCAGGAATTAGAAAAAGAAAAGGATCCTTATTGCGATAAATCAAGAACTTACAGTGTTGATGTTGAGCATTTTCGATCAGATGGAACAAGCATTTGGCTCGCGATGCATTTGTCATTCATCAGGGATAAGCACGGGAAACCAATTGGTATTGAAAGTGTTACGAGCGATATTTCTTCCAAAAAGAAGACTGAAATTGCCTTGATCAAAAGTCAGGAAAAATTTCATGATTTGTTTGAGTTTGCCGTTGATGGGATACTTTTAGGTTCACCTGATGGCATTATTACTGATGCCAACTCATGTTTATGTAAAATGCTCGGAAGAAAAAAGGAAGATGTTGTAGGTTTACATATTACCAAATCCTTTTTTACGGATGAAAGTCAAAACCGAATACCATTTGATTTTGAAGCCGTTAAAAGTGGAAAAGTTGTCATCAGTGAGCGTGATATCATTCGACCAGACGGAACAATCATTTCAACTGAAATGAACACCAAAATGATGCCTGATAAGTCATATCAGGGTAATATACACGACATAACGGAACGTAAAAAATCGGAATCAGAATTGATTGAAGTCAATAAACTTCTGAAATTATTTATGAAATACTCTCCGATTTACGCATTTATTAAGGAGGTTACACCAACGAAAAGTTTGGTTTTAAAGGCAAGTGAAAACTTCATCGACTTGGTTGGCATTCCGGGTTCCGAAATGGAAGGCAAGGATATGTTTGATCTATTCCCGGCAGAGTTTGCTTTAAAAATTACTGCCGATGACTGGAAAGTTATCGAAGAAGGTAAAGAAATAAAATTTGAGGAAGAACTGAACGGAAAGTTCTATACAACTATAAAATTCCCTATTTCAATCGATAACAAGAAGATACTTGCTGGTTATTCGATCGACATTACCGAAACCAAGCGGTTCGAAATGGAAATCGAACAAAATAATATTGAGTTGGAAGCCATCAATACTGAAAAAGATAAATTTTTTTCCATTCTATCTCACGATTTACGAAGTCCTTTCAATGTATTCCTTGGCTTTACGCGTATTTTGAGAGACAGTTTGCCTTCATTGAATACGGATGAAATTCAAAATATTGCCAAAACAATGCATAATTCAGCCACCAACTTGTATTGTTTACTCGAAAACCTATTGGATTGGTCAAGAATCCAGAGAGGCTTTGCCAATTTTCAGATGCAACCTTTCAATCTCGCGCTCAGAATTGAAGAAAGCATTCAATTTGCAAAGGAATTAGCCATAAAAAAGAACATCCATTTCGAAACCGTTGTAGATGAGCAAATAGTTATCAATGGCGATGAAAATATGATTGCTTCAACCATTCATAACCTTACTATCAATGCCGTAAAATACACACTAAAAGGAGGTTATGTAAAATTATCCGCAGAGATAAACAGCAGAAACGAAATCCAAGTTTCGGTTAAAGATACCGGAATTGGCATGAGTCAGGATATGTTACAGAGCTTGTTCTTATTTGAAAACAAAATACAACGAAGAGGAACGAATGGAGAACCAAGTTCTGGACTAGGATTGATCATTTGTAAAGATTTTATCGAAAAACACGGTGGAATAATTTGGGCAGAAAGCGAGGAAGGAAACCTGTCTGCCGGCAAGGCAGGAGGAAGTACTTTTCATTTTACGATACCAACTCAGTGAAATTAAAATCAGTTTTCTAATATTATTTGATTCAGGATTATTGATTTTGAAAACTGTCTCAGGCTTCTGGAAATAAAAATTCACTATTTATCTAAACATATAGTTAATTGCCGATGGCATTATTGCTATTTTTTTCAGGGTCAACTGTTTAAATCGGACTTTGACTTATTTTTCTTTAAAAAGAAAGAAAATTTTATTGCATGAGTAGTCATTGCTTTTTACAATGTTTACTTTTACAAAGTACCGGATGTGAAATGGAGATATTCGTGATGTAATGCCATGGTTTCAATTATTTTAAATTTGGGCATCGGGTAAATAATAGCAAATTGCAAGTTTATAAAGCATCGAAATTTTAATTTTATGAAACCATACTTTAAAACATCATTCATCGACTTATGAAATTTAAATATAGCATCCCATTTATCATCGTCTGGTCAAAAATGCCATTAAATTCACCACCGAAGGTTCTATTGAGTTTGGTTATGATAAAAAGGACGATTTTCTAGATTTCTTTGTTAAAGATACTGGAGTTGGTGTTCGCGAAGAGCAACAATCGTTCATCTTCGAAAGACTCCGTCAGGGCAGCGAAATGCTCACACGCAATTACGAAGGTGCCGGATTGGGTTTATCCATCTCAAAAGCGTATGTGGAAATGTCGGGTGGAAAAATTTGAGTTGAAAGTGCCTTAGGCAAAGGATCGGATTTCCATTTCACCATCCCCTATTCAAACACCAATATTGCTGAAGATGAATTGAAAACAATACCTCAATCCGAAAACCTGACCGATGGAATGAAAGACTTGAAAATTTTAATCGTTGAAGACGACGATTCTTCTGCCACACTTCTGGAAATGAACCTAATGAAAATCTGTAAACACATTGACAGGGTAAGCTCTGGCAGTAAAGCTGTTGACAAAATCAGAAACCATGCCGATATTGACCTGATTTTAATGGATATCAAACTGCAGGAAATGGACGGCTACGAGGCCACCCAAAAAATAAGGGAATTTAACAAGGGAGTAATTATCCTCGCCCAAACTGCTTTCGCACTCAAAGGCGACAAGGAAAAAGCTTTGGGAGCTGGCTGCAATGGTTATCTCTCGAAACCCATTAAACGAAATGAATTAATCAAAATGATAAAATTATTTATATAGGTGATTTTGAATGGACAATTGATAATGGATAATTTTAATCTTCTAAAATTCAAATGCGATAATCAAATAACACTTTGACCGTTATTAATTTTCCTGCCACAATGATTTTTTTTTTAAAATTTGTAAAAATTTCCATAATAGTATATCTTTAACATGATTTTTTGATTAAAACCACTTTGTTATGTTAGAGATTTTCTGTTTTACAGTAGATGATGTACGGTTGGCAGTTCCCCTAAAAGTTGTTGATAAAGTGATCAGAGCAGTTACCGTTACACCTGTTCCAAAAGCACCGCCCATCTTTCATGGCTTAATCGATTACCATGGAAAAATTATTCCGGTTATTAATCTGAGACATCGGCTAAAACTCAGTGAATCTGATATTTCACCAGAGCAGGTTTTCATCATTGCCGACACTTCCCTTCGTCAGATTGCCATGGTTGCCGACACTTCTGAAGGAGTTTTAATCTCCGCTGACGAAGTATTTCCGGCAGAATACCTCAGTCAGCAGATTGAAGCAAGTGGCGTTTTGCGCACCAAAGACGGTATGATTCTGATCTATGACATCGAAAAATTTCTTTTGGATGAAGAAATCGAATTACTTGATGAGGTTATTAAAACTGATTTCCCGAATTAAAAAACCTTATGCTCAGCGAACGAATTTTACATCAAACCAGTCAACAGGTTTCCGATTTACTTGGATTGCATTTTCCAAAAAGCAGATGGTCTGACTTAAGCCGGGGATTAATTGCTGCTGCAAAAGACCTTGGATTGGGTAACAATCTGGAATATATCAATATTTGGTTCGATGGAAGAACCTTTACACCAGACGAATTAGA
>CANNKD010000178.1 GCA_947505205.1 Bacteroidota bacterium
CCGTTAAAAGGACAGCCAAGCATGCAAACGGGTGCGATGGCCGAAGAAGCTTATAGAAAAGCTGTTACTGATCAACTACTTGTAAAATAATTAATTAACAAATATTACACCCAAAAATAATGGAACATTTAACACTCGAAACCTTCAAAGAAAAGGTTTTCAATTTTGAAACAAACAAAGAATGGAAGTTTGAAGGTGAATTGCCTTGTATCATCGATTTTTATGCTGATTGGTGTGGACCATGTAAAATAGTGGCGCCAATCCTAGACGAACTTTCGAAAGAATATGAAGGGAAGATTCATATTTATAAAGTTGATACTGAGGCCGAAACTGAATTAGCCGGTGCATTTGGCATCCGAAGCATTCCTTCAATTTTGTTTTGCCCAAAAGATGGTCAACCACAAATGTCAATGGGAGCTTTGCCAAAAGAATCCTTTAAACAAGCCATAAGTGATGTGCTTTTGAAAAACTAATTGCTGATTTCTCAGAAGATTAAGGCCACAGATTCACAGATTTATATTTTAATCTGTGAATCTGTGGCTTTATTTCTTTTAATCAACAACTATTTTTCTGTGATAATCTTTCCTTAATTTTGCGCGTGAAATCCTCCGAAACCCAAATCATTTTCCCAACAGCTTATTTTCCCCCGATAAGTTACTTCATCTCTTTGTTGAAATATGATACAGTGGAGTTTGAAATATTCGAAACTTATCCAAAACAAAACATCAGAAACAGATGTAATATATTGACTGCTAATGGCTTATTGAATCTGACTGTACCAGTTAATAAACCCTATGGAAATAAAACTACGACAGGTGAAATCTTGATTTTTAATGAAGAACACTGGCAGAAAAAGCATTTTCGTGCCATGGAATCGGCTTATAAATCATCACCATTTTATGATTATTATATACATCAATTTGAACCCATTTTCAGCAATCGGTTTGAACAATTAACCGATTTAAACACACAAATATTGAAGGTAATTCTGAAAATATTAAAGATTCATTTAGAGTTCAATGTAACCAAAGAATATCATCATTCAGAAGAAAACATCATTGATTTCAGGAACACTTTGGATGATAGAAATTCAAAACTAAATCCTTATAATCAGGTTTTTAGCGATCGTTTTCCTTTTCAATCCGATTTAAGTATATTGGATTTAATTTTCAATGAAGGACCAAATACAATGTCATATTTGAAATCAAATATTTGATTTTCATTTGTTTAGGCCTAATCTGGATAAGCAATTCTCACGTGATAAATATTCATCAGCTTCTTTTTCAGCATCTTTTTCACCATAATAATCTCTCGTATGGTGATGTCGGCATTTACAAACTGATTGGTTTCCATTTGCTTATGCACAATATTCTCTACTAAATCATTGAGTTTTTGTTCGGTTGGATTCTTGATGCTTCTTGATGCAGCTTCAACCGAATCGGCCATCATCACAACCGCTGTTTCCTTCGAAAACGGAATTGGACCATGGTACCTGAAATCACGTTCATCGAGAGCCAGTCCAGGATTTTCCTTCTGCTCCATAAAATAAAAATACTCCACCCTGCGATCGCCATGATGTGTGCGGATGAAATCGATAATTTGCTCAGGCAAATGAGCTTTACGAGCCATCTCAATACCTCTCACAACATGATCAATAATCATTCTGGCACTTTCTGCAGCGGTTAAATCATCGTGTGGATTATATCCTCCCATCTGATTTTCAATGAAATACAAAGGATTTTCCATTTTCCCGATATCATGATACAAGGCACCGGTGCGCGCAAGCAAGGTATCTCCACCAATCATAAACAAGGCTTCTTCTGCCAAATTGGCAACTTGCATCGAATGTTGAAATGTGCCGGGCGCTTTTTGTGCTAAACTACGCAGCAGTGGCGAATTTGTATTGCTCAATTCGAGTAGCGTTAATTCAGTCAACAATCCAAAGCTGCGTTCGAAAAAATAAATCAACGGAATTGCCAACAATGTTAATGTTGAACTTATACCCAATTTAATAAATTGATCGAATAAAGAAAACCTGAAATCGCCTTCCTGAATGAAGTTAAACCCAACATAAAGAACTGAGTATGTGATGAAAATATAAACCGAAGCGCGAAAATAATAGGTTCTTCGGTTGTGATTAACCAATGAAAAAAGTACGACAAAGCCAATAATTAACTGCAGAAAAATAAATGAGTAAGCCGATGGCACTGCCAACGAAATAAGCATAATTGTGAAGAGATGGACCATCATCATCACGCGGGTATCGAAAAATGTAATCAGAATAATCGGCAAAATCCCGAAAGGAAAAAGCATTATTAAGGTCGGATCTATCTTCAAAATAATAAATGATGGGATGATAATCAGCAACATTAAAACCAGAATCATGAGGATTTTCCTGATTTCAGCAAAAATATCAGCTCGAAGGATTTTCAGGAAAAGAAACAAAGCCAGAAAAACGGATGAAATCAGCACTAACTGCCCGACCATCAATAAATTACGTTCTGATGTGCTGCCTACACGTTGTTCATATTCCTTGCTGAGTGAGTTTAAAATGGCAAACCTGTTGTCATCAACCAATTCGCCTTTTGAAATAATCATATCCCCTAATTTTACCATGCCGAAAGTGGCAGAAACAGCATTCAAGGCCTGATTGAGTTCTCGTTTTGTGATACGCTCATCAAATGTCAGATTTTGGACAAAAGCATCATTTAACAACGATCGAAGTGCAATTTGATCAACATTTTTTGTAGTGTCAATAGCGTGATTAGCATATTCAACAGCCGATTTAATTGTGAAAATATTTTTCAAAACGACATTTTTTGATGTGCGGTCATTTACAATATTTACTCCAGCATTCGGATCGCGCAAAGCCAGAATTTGATGGTATTTTATCACCCCACGACTCTGGATTGAATCATATAAAGTTAAAATTGTCACCTTTGATTTGTTATAACGTGCATCGTATTTATCCCGATGCATTTCTTTCCATTTCTTTGTAAAATTGACCAACAACCTATCTCTTCCCGATTTTGTTTCTTCAAACTGAAAATCGAAATAAGGATTTATTTCGTGACTAATTTTTTCCTTTTCAACAGCTATCTGCTTGTTATCCTTCAAGATAGCAAAATCAAAGGGGGCAAAATACGATTCATGATTCCAAGGCTGCCCTTTTTGATAATCAAATTTAAATTTTGCTTCATGAGGTACAAACCACATAACCAATCCAATGGTCAACATGAAAATGACAATTCTGAGTAAATGGATGTAACTGTGCCTTAAATAACTCGATATCGACATGGCCATAATGGGTTTCTTTCTGACAAAAATAGTATTTATGATCGTAAGATTGTGAAGCAGATGAAAAGGGCTCGAATATCTGAGAGAACAAATTCGGACTAACAACGATATTTGATATTAAATTGAACCAAGCTGAAAACATTAATATAGAATTTACTTTTCAACATAGAGCACAATTCGACGAAACTAACCTAACTTTGCCGGACTACGAAATACTTTATTATTACGTAAGTAACTCATAACAAATTAGTTAATAAATGCAAAAAGGAATTTGTAGTTTATCGGTCGTTCCCATGCGGCGCATTCCATCTGATAAAAGCGAAATGGTTTCACAGTTATTATATGGCGAAACATTCACTATAATCGATGCCGTTGAGAATTGGGTGCTTATTCAAAACGATTTTGATATGTATGAAGGCTGGATTGATAAAAGACAGTCTAAAATACTTTTGCAACCAGAAATAGATGCTCTAACTATTGAACAACCAATTTGTTGCACAAAAAATATTTCTGAAATAATAACCGATTCTGAAAATACAATGTTGGTTAGTTTCGGCAGTCTGATCCATTCATTTTCAATGAATCCATTACCGGTTTCAGAATCAGATTCAATACATAATTATGATTTTCAACAACTTAATTCTCCTGACAGGCAAAAGATAATCGAATACGCGCATCTTTTCCTGAACGTACCATATTTGTGGGGCGGAAAATCATTTTTCGGTATCGACTGTTCCGGCTTTGTACAATTAGTTTATAAAGTTGCTGGGTTTACGCTACCCCGCGATGCCGCACAACAAATGGAACATGGCAGTTTAATTAGTTTCATCGAACAATCTGAACCTGCCGATTTGGCATTTTTCGACAATGATGAAGGACAAATCGTACATATTGGGATCATATTAAGCGACAACAAAATCATCCATGCCTCCGGAAAAATCAGAATCGATTCCATCGACCATTATGGCATTTTCAACCATGAATTACACCGATATACGCACCGGCTGAGGCTGATTAAAAGGATTTAAAACATCAGATATTATTTCCAGACGACTTCCTACAAGAATAATTCGAATATTTTTAATTTAAATCGCTTTAGTATCACCTTTTTGGCATCATTTATGTTAGTGTCATGATATATTTTATAACCTAAAAAAAAAATCATGGTACTACCTACAAATTTGAAACACCTTGCAACAGCTAACGAGCTTACTGCACTCATCAATGAAAAAGAAAATGTAATGGTTTGCTGCGGCCGAATGGGACCTATGTGCATACCAGTTTATGGCGTAATGCACGAGATCGAACCAGAATATCAACATATTGAATTTCGTGATATGGCTTTCGACTCGCCAGAAGCACACATCATCCGCAATTTACCTGAATGTCGTGGTTTCATGGGAATTCCTTTCGTAATTTATTACAAAAACGGTAAAGTTGCAGCTGCCACAAGCAGTATTCAATCGCGTGATCAGATAACCAAAATTCTCGATAAAGTTTTCGTAAAATAAACTCTAAATCATTGATTTAATATTTCTTAAGCCACAGGCTCACAGAAGTGAATCATTAATCTGTGAAGAATTTTCATTCGCACTATTAACAATAAATAATTATGCGAATAATCTGTGAATTTAATAGGCTGAATAATTACAAAATTTGTGGCAATCTTTTCAAAATTCAATTAATTTATATGGAAAACCAACATTATCAAGCAATTATCATAGGCGGTGGTCCAGCCGGACTGACTGCAGGAATTTATCTTTCGCGCGCCAAAGTGAAAACCCTCATTCTGGATTCTTCAATAGCTGGCGGACAAATGATACTGACGCACAAGATCGCCAATTATCCCGGAGTTGAAAATATTTCAGGATATCAGCTTTCAATGAATATGCTCAATCAGGCAAAATCGTTTGGTTGCGACGTCATGTCAGGTATTTCCATCCAAAAAATTGACTTTGAATCAACTATAAAGCGATTGGAACTTTCAAACGGGAAACAATTTTCATCAGATGTCATCATACTTGCCACCGGTGGTCGCTCCCGAACTTTAGGCATTGAAGGTGAAGAACTTTTCAAAGGAAAAGGAATATCCTATTGCGCAACCTGCGATGGTGATTTTTTTCAGGATAAAGAAATTGCCGTCGTAGGCGGCGGTAATACCGCACTTGAAGAAGCTGTTTCATTGACAAAGTTTGCCAAAAAAGTTACCATTTTCCACCAATTTGACCATTTTCAAGGATCCAAATATGCCGAAGAAGAAGCGAGAAATCATCCCAAGATTGAGATTCATCTGAATACCAAATTAACCAGATTCTATGGCGAAGATTCATTAGAATCAGTTGATTATATTGATGTTACATCAAATGAAATCCATCATCAGCTATTTGACGGCGTTTTTGTATTTATTGGTTACGAGGCCAATACCGAATTTTTACAAGGTCGTTGTATTGAGTTGAATAAATTTAAGGAAATTGTTGTTGATAGCAATTTACAAACCAATGTCAAAGGCGTTTTTGCAGCCGGTGATGCTACTACTAAAAAATACCGGCAAATCACAACCGCCGTAGCCGACGGCACAGTGGCTGCCTTAAATGCCATTGAGTTTTTAAAGGCACTTTGAATTCAGCAATCAAAAAACATCTTATCACCTTATTTATTATCATAAAAGTCTAATTGTGAAATAAAAAACAGTTAATTTTGTCGCGTAATAGTTCTTCAGGGCAGGGTGAAATTCCCGATCGGCGGTATAGTCCGCGACTCTCGATGCTTGCAAAGAGATTGAGCCGGTGTAATTCCGGAACCGACAGTTAAAGTCTGGATGGAAGAAGAATGAAACCATTGCGTCATCGTTTCAATAGCAGGAGCGTTGGTGTTGCGTTATCTGCCTTGGTTAATTCCATGACAGGTTTCTATTTGGTTTTATAACGATTTTCCAATGCCTTGATAGATTATTGAGGCATTTTTTTTTAACTCGTTGTAAATCAAATATTATGAAAACGATTTTCATCCTTCTTATCACGCTTCTTGAGGTAAATTTTCTCATTGCACAAAATTCAGTTTCCGGAAAAATCATCGATAAATCAACCGGAAATACCGTTTCAGATGTAATTGTTACCCTTGACAAAAGTCAAAATAAGACTATTACAGATGAAAATGGAGTATTTGTATTTGAAAACATCACTTTCCCCATCGAAATATCACTTGATCATCTGGGATTCGAAAAACAACAACTTACCATACAAAGTAATGATATTCAGCCAATTGAAATATTTCTAAATCCGGTTGCTGTACATCTTTCTGAGATAAACATCCTCGAAGATCTAGCCCAGGAACGCAAGAATCCGGTGAGTTTTACATCCATTTCCGCCAAAAAAATCTCAACCGAATTGGGCGACAGACCATTGCCTGAGATTCTTGAAAACACGCCTGGCGTTTACGCTTCGCGCGACGGCGGAGGCTCTGGTGATGCAAGCGTGATGATTCG
>CANNKD010000179.1 GCA_947505205.1 Bacteroidota bacterium
AATCCTTGGTCGGAAACAACTTCTGCGGTACAGAAATAACCGCCAGGGGTAGCTCCATTTGAAAGACCGACAATGGCGTCTTTCAGACTCGAATGATTGATGCTGTAGATTTCTTCGGCGGTGAGTTTCAGACCTTCTTTTTGCATATCAACATAGTTCAGTCTCTCAACAAACATAGGTAACCACATGCCTTCATCGGCATAGGTTTTACCAAAAACACCAAGCATAAAGATAGCCAGTGCGTAAAGGGTTTTTTTCATATTAATTTGATTTTAGTGATTTAATTTCTTTAATAGGGCTAATGACAAAGGTCAGCAGACCGAAGATATTATATAAGCATTGCTTTAAACAAAAAAACATACCAAAAAACACAACGAACTGTTATACAATAAATTGCAAAAACAGTTCGTTAAAATATTTTTACAAAATGTTCGATATCAAACAGGTAACTGTTCGTAAATGAACAATCAATTCAGCCCTAAAATATCAGGTCCCATTTTGAAATAAATATCAACCGGAACACCCAATTTAGTAATTCGATCGAGATCGGCCTGCAATTGTGGCTTGATAACGCCTTCGGTAGCAACCCAATTTTTCACACCATCATAATCGCCATTTCCCTGTGAGGTGAGGATCATTCCGGTGAGTTTTTTACTTGCATCCATCATTTTTTCGAGATTGATTGAATAATGGCCGTTTTCATCGCGGGTGAAGGCTCCTTCGGAATAGAAAAAGTTGAATGTCAACATATTAGCTTTGCCATGTGCACTGGAAGCGCCAAAACGAACCGAACGGAAGAATCCGGCCATGAAGGTCACATAGTTTTCCATCAGTTCGGTGTCTTTAAATTCGCCCATTTCGTGTAACCTGGTAACAAGATACAAGCCCAAAATATCTGCTTTGGCTTCTTCAATGGATGAATATTGTTCGCGCAAAGCCTTGCGGACAGTTGATTTTCCATCAATCGTATTTTTTATTCCCAAGCCATGCGCCACTTCATGAAACATGGTGTTGCTGAAAAAAGCATCGAACGAAATATATTGCCGTAATTCGGGAGCAATGAGTTCCTGAGAAATAGGCACTAAAATCTGATCAAATTTGGCTTTCATAGCATTTTTCAACTGTAGTTTTCGTGTTCCTTTTTCAAGCTGAACACGTTCGTCGTTTGGTAAGTTGATGGCGATGGTTTTACCGGCCATATTGCAATCACCACCATAAAACACTACATCATAAGCATTTAAGTCGGCATCCGAACCGGGAACTTCTTTTTTGTAAATATCATCTACCGGAAGCTGAGTTTGCAACTGAGGCAAAAACTGTGCAAACCGAGATAATCGCTTGCTCCATTCAGTGTCTTTGATCAAAATAAATGATTCATGTGATGCCTTGTACCCGTTGAGTGCGTCAACATAATTTTCTATTGGCCCGATTACAAAATCGATATTGTTGTTTTTTACGTTCATCCAGGCGAGGTCGCTTTCGAAATAATCGTCGGTGCGAAGTGCTGTGGCACGTAGTTTTAAATAGGTTGCAAACTCTAGATCAAAAGCTAATTGTGATGCTTGCTCGAGCAATAAGGCGGCTTCTTCAATTTGAGTTGCGTAGGCTTCGTGATACCATTTTGATTGCAGTTTCCCATTTTCATCGCGAACAATCAAGGTATAAAGACTCGTTTTATTCACATCATTAAATGCTTCAAATTCTTCTTTGGTCATGTCGTGCGGGTAAAATTCTGCACCGGTAGGCATGGTTCCAACACCATCGATAAATGGTTTTTGGCCGTTTAACTGATCCCATGGCCCATAATTTATTTCGGCAAATTTCCGGATGTTTTCATCTTTGATCCCAGCCAATAAACTTGCTTTATCGCCATAGTTTTGAGTCCAGAATATGTCATCCATTATTTTTCCGGCCTTGAAAAGGAGCTTCAACATTTCTTTTTCGTTGGTACTCAAGTGAGAAATGTCGGAAGTGAGTGTTACTTCGGCATATTTATTCATCAACGTGTCCGTTGGCTGTTGTTCTTTCGTTTGTTTTGACTCAGGTTGTTTAAAGCCTGAAAATGAGATAAATATGCTGCAAATCACAGGAATAAATAAATTTTTAGTTAAGCTCATCATTTTTAGTTTAAGACCACGAAAATAGTAAATTTTCATCAAATTCCGGATTAAGAAACCATATCGATCGGGTGTTAAAGATGTATTTCTACCAAAAAAATCTTATACATTAAACATCTAATAGTGTAACGAATTTGGTTTTAGTTGAAGCTAACTTTGCTTCATAAACAAATAAAATTTACTACTATGAAAAATTCAGTGAAAAAAGGAATGCAACTAGTGATCGGTTTGGTAATTGCTTTCAGTTTTGTTCAATGCAACAAAGCCGAGACAAAAATTACTGACACACCCCTTTCATCAAAAACTACCGCTGTAAATCAATTTGATGAAGCAACTTCTGCTGAAGCCTCAACCGAAAGCATGGAAACCGTTATAGAATGTATTTATACATGTTTAAACGCCATGCCTATTGAAGAACTTTCGGAAGCAGAGATAAATACATTGACTTTTATGCGTGAAGAGGAGTTGTTGGCGCACGACATTTATGTATTTATGTATAACGCATATAATCTGCCAGTATTTAATAATATTTCAAAATCGGAGACAATTCATTCCATTGCCATGAAAGCAATGTTAGAAAAATATGGATTAACCGATCCGGCTGCTTCGCATGAGCCTGGTGTATTTGCTAATCCTGCCATTCAGGAATTGTATAACGGTTTATTAACACAAGGCTTGTTATCAATCAACGATGCACTTGTAGTGGGAGAAACTATTGAGGATTATGATATAGCAGATATTATTAGTCACCTCTCAGAAGGAATCGATAATCAGGATGTTTTATTTGTGTTGGAACAGTTAAACAAAGGATCGCGTAATCATATGCGAGCATTTTATGCTCATCTTCAATACCGGGATATTACCTATACTCCTCAGTTTGTCTCAATTGATATTTATAATCAAATAGTTAGCAGTGATTGGGAAGTGGGAACAGGCTTTTGTGTTTGCAATTGCAGCCAAACAAACTCGTTAGAAAATGCACAAACAGAATAGGGATTGAATTAAATTATTTTTTTTGGTTGACGTTGAGGGTCTCTTCTTGCAAGAGACCCTTTTTTTAATTTCTAAACCCTTTTGGTTTCTTAACGACAAACGCCCTCGAGATACTAAATCCAAAATAGATATCACCTTTTGTCCATTTTCCGGTTGTTTCGGTTATAAAAGCCCTGTCGAACATGGCACTTGCATTCGAAATATGGAGCTGAAAAACATGACCCCCGGTTTCGATATCAAAACCTAATGAAAATACATCTGTGGTGTTCATTGAAGATAGATTATCAGGATAATAGAAATATTCAGCATTAAACGAAGTTCTTTGGGTTAGTTTGTAACGACCGCCTATTCCGCAAGCGAAAGCAGTATTTTTGTCGCTGGTAGTTGGCACAAGATTTTTATGAATAAGCGTTGGACTGAGCTGCAAACTGAAATCATTGTTGAATTTGCGTGCAATAAGCAACTGATTTATAAACGACAAACGTGAAGTGAAATAATTATTGCGGTTTGGATCCTGCCAATGCAGACCATTTATCGCAATGCTTCCATAATAGGATATAGTAACAGGCATGTTTACAGCACCTTTGCTTTGGCGCAAAATCCTTACTTTCACAAACCCATCAACAGTTTTTTCGTAGGTGCTGCGACCAATTCCAATTGAAATTTTATCGTTTAAACCATATTCAAAACCCAGACGTATGGTTGCCTGATCGAGCCCAAAAAGCTCATAAGCGCCCGAATTGAGAGCACCAAAATTATGCTGCACCAAGAATAAAAGGTTTCCTTTGGCTGGATTTTCGACCGAATGTCCATAAACAACCCGTGATGTTTTAAAGGTAGCATAAGTGTAATCTGTTGTTGGTTTATCCGATTGATCAAACATTGACAACATATCATCCTGTGCATTTGCTGAGCCGGCGATTGAGAGCAAAAAAACCACGCAAAGAGTGTAAATATTTTTCATAATAATTTTTATTATTTTCATATATTATTGATTTTGAGTTTGTAAAGCAGAATATTTATCATCTGCCTTCAATTACCCACGTATTATTTAAACTAGCCGTTTAATTATTTGCAGTTCCCTGAACAATCCACGCTTCAACCTGACTGATTGAGCAATCGGAAAGTTTTGAGCTACCCTGCGGCATCGCCGAAAATCCTGCTTCATGACTGATTGCGCCCAATAACCTGCCGCTGTTTGCAGCTGCACTTATTTCATTATAATTTGAAAGGCTGATTCCACCCGATGCACTTGCACCGCTGTGACACGAAACGCAGTTGTTGTTGATAAGCGGTGAAATGGTCGCGCTAAATGAAACATTGTCGGTGTTGCAGTCGCTTCCATACAAAGTTTCTTCGTTGTCTTTATAACAACCTGTAATCGTTAATATTACCAACAATAGCATTGATTGAAAGATTTTATTCGATGAGAAGATTTGTTTTTTCATAATCACTAATTATATGTTTTTAATAGATGCATTCTAAGATCAATCGTAATTTCAGTAAAATAATTTTGATAATTTAATTTATATCATTGTATATCAATAACTTGAAAATTATTTCGAAAAATAACTCAGTAGTTATTTCTTGATTTATGTTCTATTCTTTTAATCGCATTAAGATTTTAATTCCTGATGCTAAATGCTGTACATATTAAAACTCAGCCTCCAAATTATGCTGATTATTTTTTGATGATTTTTATAGTTTCAATCCTCCCATTCGAATGAAGTTGACAAAAATAAATCCCACTTTTCAATGATGATAGTTCAAGTTCGCTAGTTGTGTTTTCTAAATAAATCGAAAGCAATTCTTTTCCTGTCACATCAAAGATTGTTGCGTTTGAAGGTAAATTTATCTCGCTTAATGTAATAGTTACTTTGTCAGAGAATGGATTTGGAGTAATAATTGTTTTATTAGAAATCAAATTTTCATTCGTTGAAAGTGGAGTCGAATAGTAATGATATACATACATATTTCTTGAACTGATTGCGAATAAACTACCATCACTGGCTAATGAAGTTGCTAATCCAGTTCCTCCATAGATGTTTGGAGTACTTATCCAGTTTTGAACTCCGGCATTACTATATTGTACAATAGGCATTTGATTGAAAGATGGATTATTTGGGTCAAAAGATGGTCCGCCAACTCCTGTTACAATTACTTCTCCATTTGGTTTTGCCAAAATATGTGAAGGATATTCGTCACTAAAGGTTGTTGCATTATAAATTGCAGACCAAAGCAATGTTCCACTAGTATCAGTTTGAAAAGTTTCCCAACTGATACTACCAGATGCTGTACCATATCCTACAGCACTAATTCGATTGTTTACATAAGTCATTCGAGTTGTAAAATTATATCCCCCAAAATCATAGTTATAATTCCATAATAAACTGCCATTTGAATTATATTTTATAAGTCTTGCATCATAATCCCAGGTGATAGGGTTTATCAAGTGATAAAGACTACTTAATACGTATACATTTTCATTCTCATCAATTTCAACATCGGAAGCCAAGCGACCATTTGCATCTGCTGTCCAAAGTAAATTACCCGATGTGTCCCAAACAAATACAGGAGCAACATTTGGTGTTCCGCTACTTGTGGCAACTACAATTTTATTATTTCTAATGCGCATACCATTAAAATTTTTGGGCGCGTTTATTGTGCTGGAACTAGAGAAAATCAAATTTCCATTGGTATCAATTTTATACAAAAAGGCTCCATCAGTAATTGCAGTCCCTATGTACAAATTCCCATTTGCATCAACAACGCTGCGGCAATTAAATGATGTCTGACTATTAATAAGAATAGATATCGGAATCACGGTTTTCCAAAGTAATATTCCTGTTGGACTATATTTTACTGCTACAATCGCATTTGGATAATCATAAGAACTGCCTATAGAATATTGATTACCAACCACAAAAATGTTGTCGTTGGCATCACAATTAATCCAGTTTGATTTTTCATATATACTATTTATTCCTGATGCATCTGCAATTTCCCAAAGCAATGTTCCTGAAATATCATATTTTCTTGTGAACATTTGATAGCTTTGCCAATATCCCGTTACTATTACATTATCCTGGGAGTCAACAGTAGTCATAACAGATTGTTTTTGATCGTCTCCAGCTGGATGCATCCAATCTAAAGTGTATTGTGCAAACAAATTGGCAGTAGAAAAAAACATAATTGATGCTACTAATAATTTTTTAAAATTTTTCATAATAGATTGATTTAAAATTTATTAAGTTTAATTATCCGGTGTTCCGGCTTCGATCCATAATTCAAACTGTCTGATTTTGCAATCCGAAAGTTTTTGACTGTCTTTGGGCATCAAAGTATATCCATCGATTCCTTTGAGTGAGGAGATGAGGCTTCCATTTGCAGCGGCATTCGCGATTTCGCTGTAGCTGGTAAGGCTGAGGCTGCCGGATGGATTACTTCCGCTATGGCAACCCTGACAATAGTTTTGAACGACCGGAAATATATGTCCGGAAAAACTGACATTCAGGGTATCACAATTGTCGTCAGCACAAACATTGTTTTGCGCTCCCTGATTGATCCATT
>CANNKD010000180.1 GCA_947505205.1 Bacteroidota bacterium
AAAAAAGCAAACTTCAATTTCAACACCTATTACCGCAAGAGTACGGATGTTTTTCAGCGCATTGAAACGACCGACAGCACAGGAATAACCTATATTAAACCCGTGAATTTCGCAAAAAGTAATGCTTTCGGAACAGAATTGATTGGTTCCTATTCCGGCATCAAATGGCTTAATTTAATTGGAAATATCAATTTTTTCCGGACAATCATGGATGGAGATCTGGAAGGAAAAAATTATCATACAGATAGTTACAGCTGGACAGGAAGGCTGGATGGTAAATTTGCACTAAAAAAAGGATTCGATTTGCAATTGAGTGCCAATTATCAGGGTGCAATGAAAACGGCACAGGGCGAAAGATTGCCATCCTGGTTCGCCGATTTTGCTGCCAGCAAAGACATTTTGAAAGGACAGGGAACGCTTACTTTGAATGTTCGTGATATTTTCGGAACCCGCCGACATGGTTTCGAAGTCATCAGCGAAACAACCTATTCAAAAACGGATTATCGCTGGAATTCAACCGCTATCACCATCAATTTTAATTACAGGATAAACCAGAATAAAAAACGAAATTCCGAGCGGCAAGGTGGCGGGGATGAAGGAATGGACTTTTAAAGAGTGAATTGTGTATTGATTACTGGATACTAGTTGCTGGTTGCTGGATACTTGATACAAATAGTAACTGGTTGTATAATAATGGGTTAAATCACTCCAAGTACTCTAAGTACTCTAAGTACTCTAAGTACTTTAGTTCACTTTAGGCACTCAAGGCACTTTAATTTCCTCATCTACAATCAAATAAATCACTTCGCCATCGCGTTTCATTAGATATTTTTCGCGGGCAATTTTCTCCATCAAAGCCGTATCTGAGTCAAGCGCATCGCTCAGTTTTTGATTTGTAGCGATTTCGGTAAGATAAAATTTCTTCTGTTTAAGCAAGGTCATATATCTCGATTTCAAATCATACTGATTGGAGATATTGTTATCATCGAAAAAAGCCATCCATACCGCAAATAACAGTAAAGTGTAAAGATATTTGAATCTGGATATATGGTGAAAGATTGATTTCATCGTATTATTTTCCACAAAGATACAAGGCAATCGGCATACAAGATATGGAATTTTAAATAATTATCCCCATCGGATTGTTAATTATTACCTGAGAAAACCTCGGATTAATGCACATCAATTCCCTTGAGCATAAACACCAGATGGCGCAAGGTTTTAACGATTTCTCCCATATATTCTTTGATAGCTTTCACGCTGCCCGGAAGCACATACAAAAAAGTTTCACCCATCACGCCGGCAACGCCCCTGCTCAATAGAGCATTGGGTTTGTCGGCACCAAACTTCAGGCGGATAGATTCCATGATCCCCGGTATTTCCTTATCAATAAACGATTTAGCTACTTCCGGCGTGAAATCACGCGGACCGATTCCGGTGCCACCGGTTGTGAAAACCATATCATAATACTTTGAACGAGCCAAAGTCAATAATTCCTTCAGCTTATCCTGATCATCAGCGATTAAACGATAATCGATTTCGCACAACCAACGGTTTTCAATAAAAAAAGATTCAAGGTTTTTAATAATTTCCGGACCGCTCAGATCATCATACACACCACTGCTGGCGCGGTCGGAAAGGGTAATTACCATCACCTTAAATTTCTTTCGCTCAAGCAATATTTCATCACCGGCTTTCACTTTGCCATGTTTTAAAACACGAGCAAAAATTCCTTCTTTGGGCATCACGCAATTACCCACTTCATTGAAAATGGCGCAACCAGTGCCATGGCATTTTTTACCAATTTGTGTAACCTCAAGTTCGGTGCTGCCGATAAAAAGCTTATCGAGTGGTGCCAGTTCGTAGAGAATAATACCTTCCGTTGATATATTTTCGGCAAACTCACCAAAAGCAACCTCGCGGTCGGCTTGTCCGGCAAATTTCCGGATGCTTTCAATACCCAACAAACTCACCTGCCGATGCCACGATCCGGCGTGTGCGTCCTGCATAACGCCAAAATCATTCAGCTGAATACTTGAAACCGGTTTTTTTATGGTTCCTTTTTTCTCGGAAACATTCACCGAAAGCACTTGTATCTTATTTTCAGAAGTCATTCAATTAATTTTAAGCGAAATTAGAAAAATCCATCTAAACCAGAACCAAAAACTACCGTTACCTTATAATGGCATTTATTTGCCATTTGAATTTTGAACTTTTCAATTTGAATTTATCATCTATTCATCTGTAAATGAAGTAATTCTATTTCCCGCAGTATTTTCTGATTACAGCATAAGCCTCCGTAATCCCCAACTCACCTGCCTTGCTCAAATCGGAACAGGCAAGTGCATTTTCGCCTAAAAACAACAGCGTTAGTGCGCGATTGTAATAAGCTTCGGCCAACTTTGGCTCAAGGCGAATGGCATCTGAATAGTCGTCAATGGCGCGTTGAAAATCCCTTTGATGCATTTTAACAGTCGCACGGTTGTAAAAGACGAATGCATTCGATGCATCTGATTTAATCAAGGCATTCAGGTCGTCTATGACTTGTGTGTAATCAGGCTCAGTTTCTCGTTCAATATTCTGATTTATCGTATTATTCTGTTTCGAAATGGTAATTGCGCTGTTGTATTGAACATCCGAAAGCACGAGATCCTCCAGATCGAATAGCAATGAGGTTCGGTTAAATAAAGCAAATTCACCAACCTCAGCATTTGATACGAGACGATTATAATCTTCCTCAGCTGTCTGGTAATTACTCAGATTATGTTGATATACAGCTTCATAAAAATCTGAAATTGCTGTTTTACCATGATTTTGCGCCTCAGCATTGAGTGCTTTCAAACCGGTA
Organism: Bacteroidota bacterium; assembly: GCA_947505205.1. Classification (GTDB taxonomy): domain Bacteria; phylum Bacteroidota; class Bacteroidia; order Bacteroidales; family F082; genus CAJBPB01. The sequence continues at coordinate 2,849 of CANNKD010000180.1, forward strand.
TTAATGGCATGAACGAGACTGTCAGTTTGGTTTTCATCCGGCACATACGCTAGATCGAAACCGATTGCATTATACTGATTTAACGGCATTAGTCTATAATCGATATAAACTCCCTTGCTAACGGCAATCTGCTTCTTCGACACGACAGCCGAGATAATAAATATCGGAAATGGCTGAATATCAACATCCTGAAATTGAATTCGGTTGTTCTTTACATTCCCGCTTACAAAATCCGATTCCAACTCGATTATTTTATTGAAGAAACTCGAATCGGCATACAAAGCATACAACGAATCGGGATTACCGGTTTCGCTGTTTCGCGCGGTGATGATTGTCATGGCTTTCTGATAATCTAGATAAGATTCTTTTTCGTTGCCGCGTTCCTTTTTAACGAGTGAGCGGTTCACCCAGGCGCCTGCAAAATCGGGAAATAAGCCAATTGCGGCAGTGAAATCTTTTTCTGCATCTGGAAGATTTTTCATCTGAAAATTCACAACACCGCGGTTGAAATAGGCATATACATTTTGTGGATTGATCTTAACAACCTCATCGTAAAGCACTTTGGCCTGTTCATAATCCTTTCGAATGCTGTAAATCAATGCACGGTTGTAATAGGTGAGCGCGTTGCGTTGATCGAGTATATTTACCTTTTCATAATCGTTCAACGCCTGAGTCGTATCACCCATTTTCAGATAGACCAGAGCCCGTTGAAAGTAAACCAATGGATTTTTATCGTCGAGCAGTAGCGCCTGGTTGAAATCGCTCATCGAACCAAGCGTATCGTTCAGTTCATATCGAATCATACCTCGCCGAATCCACGCATCTGAATCGAAATAATCGTAATGCACAGCCTTATCCAAATCTTCCAATGCAGCCTCGGGCTTATTTAAAAAACGCTTTGCCAGTCCGCGGTTGAGATAGGCGTAAGCCAATGCAGGATCTATCAAAAGTGCCTGATTATAATCGAGAATCGCACTTTCGAAGCGGTTCAGATGCATTTTGGTAGCACCACTCGCTACATGCAAATCGGCATTAAAAGGGTCTATTTCAAGTGCTTTCTCAAAATCAGCCAGCGCATCGTGATAGTTCGAAATGCGATCATTGGCGATACCACGGTAATGATAAGCACGCGCATACAGGGGATGAATCAGGAGTGTTCTTGTGAAATCGTCAATCGAACCATTGAAATCACCCAGACTGAACTTGGCAATACCGCGTAGAAAATACGCTTCGAAATTATCAGGTTTGCTGATGATTGCCGTATTGAAATTACGTATGGCATCGATATATCGCTCCTCTGAGAGATCAATTCGTCCGGCCAAAACAAAATGTTTCGAATTCACCTGTGCCGACAATGCTGCCAACAAAAAGAAAAAAAGAAAAAAAGAAAAAAGTTTTTTCATTCGTTGATTGGTTCGTCTGTTAACGGTTTTTTCGTTTTACAAACCAAATGTACATCACTGATTTCCATTTGCTTATCAACGGCTTTACACATATCATACACTGTTAATAAAGCGATTTGAACCGCTGTTAAAGCCTCCATTTCAACGCCGGTGGCACCAATACATTTCACCACCGAAACAACTTCAACACCTTCGTTTGTGAGTTTTGCTTTCACCGAAACACTGCTCAGTTGTAGTGGATGACACAATGGAATAAGTTGGGAGGTCTGTTTGGCGGCCTGAATACCGGCAATCTCAGCAACGGTAAGCACATCACCTTTTTTGATGAGATTCTCTTCAATCAGTTTTACTGTTTCGGCTTGCAACCTGATAAAACCACTCGCCTGAGCTTCGCGAACCAATGGCGGCTTCGAACTTACATCCACCATGACGGCTTTTCCTTGTGAATCGATATGTGTCAGCATTTTTTTTAAGTGAATAGTGATGAGTGAATAGCGAAAAGTTTTAAAAAACTAAATACAAAGATATAGTTTAGGTGCTGTGGATTGATTATAGCTGTGTTAAAAAAATAAAAAGTTCTCGATTTAGGTTTCTATAACCAAAGGACATTTTAATAATGGAATAAATCACTCATTGTCAGCGTATCGTTGAATGAAACTCTGGTTGAAAAAAATCCCTGTCAATCGTCTCACCTTGAATCAGCTGTAGGAAAGTTCAAAAGGATTTGGTGATAAATTTAAAAGATACCCGTAAATTTACAAAAAAATTTAAACATCAAACTTTACAAATAAAGAATGAAAAAAACATTAATTCTCCTAATATGCAGTGTATCAGCGCTGATTTCTTTTGCACAAACATCAGACTGGAACAACGGAGGTGGCAATCCAGCAAGAAACGGATTGGCAAACGTTGATGGACCTCAAAAAGACAGCTTGTTATGGCAGGCATCACCCGCAGGAATTTTCGGAATGCCCATGTTTATTGAAGGCAATAAACTCGTAACGATGCGATTCCGGAGTGCAACAAATGCCCCAATTGTATGTTACGATCTTACTACCGGAGAGCTTTTATGGCAAAAAGAAATAACAGGATCAACAGGCCGCTCATTGCCAATCGGATTCAGAAATAACCAGGTTTATGCAGTTCGATTTACCGAAAGTCTACACGACACTTTGTATGCATTTAATGCAGACGACGGATCAAGACTGTGGACTTCTGAAACTACAGTGGATCCATCGATAACTGCAAGTGCAACTTTTGCCTCAAATGGCGACTTCTTCATTGAAAGTTACTTTAAAATGAACCGGATCAATCACCTTACCGGAGAGTTGATCTGGAATACCCCGATTATGCCATTTGTTCTTGGCCATGTCGAATTATCGGTGTATAACAATACCGGTTATGTTTTGGAACAGGTCAGTGGTGGATATGCATATGTTGCTGCCATCGATCTTGCCAACGGGCACAAAAAATATTCACATATTATTAACGATACGCATCCAGGTGGTGGTCTCCCGCAATGCCCTTTGATGGTTGGAACCGATGGTACCATTTATGTGCAAAAACAAGGTGATAATATAACTGCCCTCACCGACGATGGTTCTCAACTGAATCTGCTTTGGGAAACCGAGATCTTTGGCAATTCACCATTCAGCCAGATGTGCATCGGATCTGACGGATCGGTTTTCGCTCCTTCAGCAGGAACAATTATTAAGATTGATCCTTTAAACGGGCACATAATCAATACTTCAGAAGTAATCAGCACGCATCCTGATTTATTCCAGCTTCGTTTATCCGCAACGCAGAATGATATCGTATTTGCCACAAATGGCGAAAGCACTGTTTATGCCTTTTCGCTTGATCTGCATGAACTTTGGTCGGATAATGTTCCAGATTTAAATACCAGCGGTGCTGCCATTGGTTCAAACGGATTGATTGCGGTTTCGGGCGCTCACACTGTAAAAGTATATACGAGTGCAGAGTTTACTGCAATATCAGAAGTGATTAACAATCAATGGATTGAATATTATCCCAATCCGGTTATTGACAAACTGTATTTGCATTTTAGCAACGCAAACTTGATTAGTTATAATTATAACATTTACGACCAGACCGGAAAAGTCGTATTATCAGGAAATCTGTCGGATGAAATAAACATGATAGATTTGAGCAATGTATCAGTAGGAATTTATTTTTTAGTGGTTGGCGACAATGTTAAACAGACTTTTAAAGTGATTAAGAATTAAATATGGTTGGTTGGTTAAGTTAAATTTGTGCTTTAAACTTCGTGCTACAAACCTTATAAGTCTTATTAGCCGCCAATATTACTAAACTGATTCGATTGATTGATTGACCCTTCAGCCGGTTTATTGCCGATAGCAGCGAAATAAGCATTTTCGATGCCCATCTTACGAATATTGTATTTCAGA
>CANNKD010000181.1 GCA_947505205.1 Bacteroidota bacterium
CTTTTTGATGTAGAGTTCACATTGTTGATCAATGGCTGCATTCAAAAAGAAACCCACCAAAGTTGGCGCAGGCCCGTTGATAGTCATCGAAACACTCGTTTTTGCATCGGCGAGATTGAATCCGGAATACAGTTTTTTTGCATCATCCAGACAAGCGATGGAGACGCCTGCATTGCCGATTTTACCGTAAATATCCGGGCGAATTTCCGGATCCTCACCATAAAGTGTCACGGAATCAAATGCTGTTGAAAGCCGTCGTGCTGAAAGTCCGTATGAAACATAGTGGAATCGCCTATTGGTACGTTCCGGACCACCTTCACCAGCAAACATGCGGGTTGGATCTTCTTCTTCACGCTTAAATGGAAAAACTCCGGCAGCAAATGGATATTTTCCCGGGACATTTTCTTTAAAAGTCCAGCGTACAATCTCAGCCCATGATGTAAATTTCGGCAAGGAGACCTTTGGAATCGAAAGATGCGAAAGTGTTTGTGAATGTGTAGCTATAAAAATTTCCTTATCGCGGACTTTAAACACAAAGTTTGGATCGGCATAGCGTTTTTTCTTCTGTTCCCAGCCTTCGATCACCCGAATGGTTGTCGAATCGAGATGCTGATGTTCTCTTTTAATAATTTTTTCAATCGCAGAAGTGTCAGCGCCGACCTGTTTCAGAAGTTGTTCGGAAATTTTGAGACTTTGAACGCGTTGAGCGACTTCAGATTGTTTGGCAACCCAGCCGTTATATGCCCGAACCAATTCAGAGATTTCGCTCAGATAACGAATTCTTTTTGGAGGGATGATGAAGATTTTCTCAGACATCTCTTCAGGTTTTTCCATGGAGGTTCCAAAAGATACCTTTGTTTTTTCTTCAATTTTTCGAAGGATGGCCAGATATAATTCATTCACACCCGGATCGTTAAATTGTGATGCAATGGTGCCAAATACTGGCATAGAATCCGGATTTTTATCGAAAAGTTTATGGTTGCGCTGGTACTGTTTTTTTACATCGCGCAAAGCATCGAGAGCACCACGCTTGTCAAATTTATTGAGTGCAATTAGATCGGCAAAGTCAAGCATATCGATCTTTTCGAGCTGGGTGGCAGCGCCATATTCGGGTGTCATCACGTAAAGTGAAAGATCGCTGTGATCAATAATTTCTGTATCACTCTGACCTATTCCGGATGTTTCTAAAATCACCAAATCGTAACCTGCAGCCTGAAGAATTTTTTCGGCATCTTTCACATATTTCGACATGGCAAGATTCGATTGCCGCGTTGCCAGTGAGCGCATAAAAACACGGTCGCTGTCAATCGCGTTCATGCGGATACGGTCGCCAAGCAAAGCGCCACCAGTCTTTCGTTTTGATGGATCAACTGAAACGATGGCGATGGTTTTATCTTTCTGGTCAATCAGATAACGTCGCACAATTTCATCTACCAGACTCGATTTCCCGGCACCGCCTGTTCCGGTGATTCCTAAAACCGGTGCTTTGCGTTTTGTGCCGGCAGCTAGTTTATCGATAAATTCCAGCACTTCTTCCGGATTGTTTTCAGCAGCCGAAATTAGTTGGGCGATCGCCTTTTCGTTCTTTGCCCTGATACTTTTTTCGTCGTGTTTGATTGATTTACCTGTTGGAAAGTCAGATTTTTCGAGCAAATCGTTGATCATTCCCTGCAATCCCATCGAACGGCCATCGTCGGGCGAATAAATCCTTGTGATGCCGTAAGCGTGCAATTCTTCCATCTCAACAGGTAGTATTACGCCGCCGCCGCCACCAAAAATTCGAATATGTCCACAGCCTGCTTCCTTAAGCAAATCGAGCATATATTTAAAATATTCTAGATGACCACCTTGATAGGACGTGATGGCAATAGCCTGAACATCTTCCTGAATCGCAGTCCGGACAATCTCGCCAACAGAACGATTGTGTCCCAGATGGATTACCTCGGCCCCAGTTGCCTGAATGATGCGCCTCATTACATTGATCGCTGCATCGTGGCCATCGAAAAGTGCCGCTGCCGTTACAATTCTGATATGATTTTTTGGTTGATATAAATCTTGTTCCTTAATTATCATAATAATTTGTCATTAAATTACTCGCAAATATAGTGTAATCCTACTTTTCAGAAGGGTTTTCTTTACTCTTTCCCATAATATATGTAGAAAATGCAACCGATTGCTGCTTTGTCATAAATATCAACAAAAAAGTAATTCAATAACGTTATTACTACCTTTTTGATCGTATATTTGTTAATTCAATAATAATCAGTAACGAATCAATTATGACTAAGCAACTGATCTTTACCGCAGCCATGCTTGTAACATTGACCGTCTTCGCTTTCTCAATGCGCAAGTATTTTCTTTATTTCAGGTTTACGAAACCAGTTAAACTTGAGAAATTTCCGAAACGTTTTCGTTCCTTGTTTGCCGTTGCATTCGGGCAAACAAAGATTTTAAGACAACCGGTAATAGGTTTGTTGCACGCCTTTGTTTATTGGGGGTTTATGATTATTTTGTTTGGAAGTGTAGAGATGGCAATTGATGGCATATTTGGTACCGAGCGAGTTTTCAGTCACTTGGGTTCGATATATGATGTTTTCATTGCAGGCGGTGATATTTTTGGATTAATTATCGCCATTTCAATACTTATTTTCCTTTTCAGACGCTTGTTTTTACATGTGAAACGGTTTTATGGAACCGAGATGAAGCCTGTTTCAAAGGCTGACGCAAATATTGCGCTAAGTTTCATTTTTTTATTAATGGTAACTTTGGTTGGGATGAACACTTTCTATTTGCTTGATGTGCGAGAAGCCGGCCATGAAGCAGCAGGCGTTTATCCAATCAGTAATTATTTAACGTCCTATTTCTCACAACTTCCTTTAAATCAAATATATTTCTGGCACGAGTTTAACTGGTGGGCGCATATTTTGCTGATTTTTATCTTTGCCAATATTCTTCCCTATTCTAAACATTTCCACGTATTCATGTCGGTTCCAAATGTGTTTGTAAGTAGTGTTGAACCCCTTGGGAAGCTTGAAACCATGGAGAGTATCAGAAAAGAAGTAAGCTTGATGCTCAATCCAAATGCCCAGTTAAGTAATGATAACCAAAATGTAATTCCAAAGTTTGGTGTTTCAGATGTTGACGATGTGAGTTGGGTAAATTATTTCAACGCACTTTCTTGTACCGAATGCGGAAGATGTACGGCTGTTTGTCCGGCAAATATCACAGGAAAACTCCTTTCGCCACGAAAGATCATGATGGATGTTCGGGCACGTATGAAAGAAAAAGGTCCCGGATTGGTGAAAGAAGGCATCGGTTTTTCGGATGGAAAATCCCTATTAGGAGGTTATATTAGTGAAGAAGAATTGTGGGCATGTACTTTATGCAACGCCTGTGCCCAGGAATGTCCGGTTAATATCAACCAGCCTTCCATCATTTTAAATATGCGCCGATATCTGGTTCTTGAAAAATCGAGTGCGCCATCGGGATTAAATACCGTTTTTACAAATATCGAAAACAATGGTGCTCCATGGCAGTTTTCATCGCAAGATCGGTTGAAATGGGCAGAAGAGATCTATATAAATGGATGAAGAAATTCGGCAATGTGATAATTCGGTAATGGGTAAATTGTAGGATTTGTATGAAAATGGTGATACAAAAAAACTCTATTTCATTAGTGTAATTAAAAAAGTATGGAAAATGTAATAAAAATAAAAGTGCCTGTGATAGCGAATGTTTTTGCCACCGGAAGAACGCCGGAATGGCTTTTTTGGGTAGGTTCGGCAGGTGCTTTCGACGATAGATATAAGAAAGTGACACAAGCATTTGCAAAGATTCTTGCATTTCTACAAATTGATTATGCTGTGTTGGGTGTGGAAGAATCTGACAGTGGTGATGTTGCCCGTCGTGCCGGAAACGAAATGCTGTTTCAGATGCAGGTCATGACCAATATTGAAATCATGAAAGCCTACAATGTGAAGAAAATAGTTACTTGCTGCCCGCACGATTTCAACACCCTGAAAAACGAATATCCTGATTTTGGGGGCAATTATGAAGTGTGGCACCACAGTCAGTTTCTTGATAAAATGATTGAAGAAGGCCGGCTGGACAAGGTTTCCAATCTTTTCGAAAACAATATCATTGTATTTCACGATCCTTGTTATCTTGGCCGGGCCAACCAGGAATATGAGGCTCCGCGCTCGGTGTTGGATCATGTTCCATCGATAAAAGTTGAAATGAAACGCAACCGAAGTTTCGGCTTGTGCTGTGGTGCCGGAGGCGGGCAAATGTTTAAGGAAGCTGAAAAAGGAACCAAAGAAGTTTTTATTGAACGAACCGAAGAAGCACTGGCAACCGGCGCGGACATTATCGCAACGGCCTGTCCGTTTTGTATGGTGATGATGACCGACGGCATCAAATACAAAAACCGAGAAGATGAAATAAAAAACTATGATATCGCCGAGTTGCTTTGTTTGGCAATGGGGTTATAACGAAAAGAAGCCTATTTATGTTTTAGCGAATACAAAATCAGCACATCATCCGTTTCCATTTCACCATAAAAAAGATTCAAAACTACAATCCAATCAGGAATGCTGCGGGCAATTTCTTTCAATTCGAAATTCTTTAAAACCTCTATGCATCGTTTGTTTTTCAACTCAATCTGTCGCAAGATAAGCAAATTATCTTTTGAATTACTTAACAATGAATCATTTAACTGGCAAAGTGATAATATCCTGATTTCCTCTACATTGTTACGCTGGTAAAATTTGGTTGGAACACTTTCGAATGGATTGTAAGGCGAACTCCATGAACAATGAATCAATCGAACGGGTTTTTCGGGATATTTAGTTGCAAGGAAATGCGATATTTCCATTTTACCATTTCCGGCCGGTTTGAGGGAGAAAGCCGTTAACGCAACGAAATTCAATACGAAAACAATGGTAATAAAGGCAAAAGTGAGGAATTTCAGAGCTTTACTATTAACTGAAAATATTAAATCAAACTTCATCTTTTGAAACCCGAGCACAATCAATAATGGAATTAAATTAACCAGCGGCAACAAAAACCTTACTTCTTTGTGCGCTACAAGTGAATGAATCAGAACAAATGGTATAATACACCATATCAATATATTACGAGGCGATTTTATCAATACAAAGGTGAATGAAACCGCAATGATCACACCAAAAACCCAAAAAGGAGCGGTGATCATTTCTTTCAGATAGAAATACCAAGGCTCGGTGCCAAATTCGCTCGCAATATCTTCCACAATTTGTTTGTTGAAATATTCCCAGGTTGTGACAACGAACTTTCCATAAAACCAGGTATCAATGGCTATTCCAAGTAGCTGAATCAGTCCTCCTGCTAAAACGATTCGTAACAGGTTTTTGATTGAAATTTTTTCGGCAACCAGTAAAAATACAACTAGGCCAAGCGACAGAAATATCGTTTGGAATCGAAAAAGAAACGCCAAACCAAGAACTGCGCCAACAATAAAATATTTTCTGTAAAGCTTTGATTGTGTGATGGCTAAAGCCAACAAAAATAGCAAACCCGACCAGGTTTCTCCAGAAAACCGAATATTGATTGCCGGTAAAAACCACAAAAAATAGGAAAGAAAAATATAGACTTTCTGGTATTTTTCTTTAACGGAAAAAAGAAAAGTACGCACAAAAAATTGAATAATACCCAAAGCCAAAATAGCTGTTATAAATCTTAATATCAATGCTTTAACATAAGGATCAGAGATATTAATGATCTTTAAAGCAGCAAAAACGACATAGCAAATGGCAGGCTGGATGGTTTGCCGACTGGCGGCTTCAAATTCCCAGGCTTGTTCATGGGCAGCATTGGTCCCTAACTTGGCTCCGGCAAATTCGATGATCTGGTAATGCTCATCGGCATGGTAATAACCCGTACTATAAAATGCTGTTATTGCGTAGATTATGATAGCAACGAAGAAAATAATCCGATGAAAATTTATTGTTTGAAGCATAATCACGAAGAAAGTAAATTGAAGGGAAAAATCATCTTTTATAAATCTTTTTAATGGCATCTTCTACACCCAAACGCCAGACTGGCCAATCATGTCCTCCGGCAAAAGAAATCGTATCCCATGTAACATATTCAGTACGCGCCTTCAACGCATCCGGTAATTGAATTTTGAACGCTTTCAAAATCCCGGTCATATCACTTTTCCCGGCACTGATGTAGAAATGATGAGGTTTATTCGTTGGAACGTCAAAAGTACTCCAGTAGTTTGGATAATTTAAGCTTGTCCAGATGGCACCTGAGAAAACGCCATTTTCTTTAAATTCGGGTGAATTGCGCGCATTTGAACCTGCATCGGGCTGCGGATGATAGCAAGCCGGGCTCATCAAAATGATATTTGTAAATAATTCGGGATATTTTAAAGCTAACCGCAGCGCACCAAAGCCGCCCATCGACAATCCACCTATACTTCGGTTTTCTGGTCCCGGTTTTACACGGTATTTTGCTTCAACCTGAGGAATTAATTCGGTGATGATGGCGCTTTCCATATTCACGCAGTCGTTAAATCCCTGACGATCAACATACCAGC
>CANNKD010000182.1 GCA_947505205.1 Bacteroidota bacterium
AAACTTCTGGTGACTTCTAAAACTATGAAATATATGGTGAAAAGTGGTCGTGTCAGCTATTCAAAAGGTTTGATTGGAAAATTACTTGGAATCAAACCTGTCGTTGTGGTTAATAATGACGGCAAGACTGAAGTCTTTGGCAAGCCTTTTTCTGAAAAAGGAAGCATGAAATTGGTCGCAGATGAAATGAAAAAATTCGTCGGAGATAAAAAAGTTTGGGGTTATGCCATATCACATGCCGACAATCTAACAGTTGCAAATTGGTATGCCGAACAAATGGAAATACTTACCGGAAAGAAACCGGTATTTATTCAGCAAGCCTCGCCGGTTTTGGCAACAAATGGAGGTCCGGGCGTTGTCGCTCTATCCTTAATGCTTGAATAATAGAATATTACATATATTTTAAAAGGCTGCCAGGTTTATTCCTGGCAGCTTTTTTTTATCATTTGTAACTTTTGAAAACGCTTAGATTGCAGTCAATTTGCCTTTGCCCGATTCACCAATGAGTAAAATTGTAAAGAAAATCATCCCGATGATGAAGAAAATAATGATGGATAAAACTGACGTTCGCATGCTGCCGGTAAAGGTTTCAATCAATCCAAAACTGAAAGTGCCGGCAACTGTTGCTAATTTTTCCATTACATCATAAAAACTAAAAAATGATGTATGATTTTTTGTTTCCGGAGGTATCATCTTTGAAAAAGTCGATCTGGTCAATGATTGCGAACCGCCCATCACCAATCCGACAAAAATAGCAACTGTGATGAATCCAATCGCACTATTAATGAAATATGCACCGATAACAATGAATATCCATGACACAATCAGTGCTGTAAGAACTTCGAAGTTACCCCATCTTGCTGATAACTTTGCGGAAAAATAGGCACCGGCAATCCCAACCAATTGGATGATTAAAATAACCGGAATTAAGACTGAATCAGATAAACCAAGCTCTTTGGCACCAAATGTGGCTGCCATAAACATCACCGTGAGGATTCCACTGATAACAAAGAAAAATCCAATCAAATACAATGTCATCTTTTTCGATAAAAAAACCTGTTTAGCAACCACTTGCAACTCCTGATAACCTTTGGTAAATAATCTGGCACCCTTCTGCCGATGACCGAAAGTATATTTTGGCAGCCTTTTGAATGTCATTCTGGAAAAGCCTAACCACCAAATACATACAGATGCAAAAGCAATCTTTGGCGGCATCGTTTTATCAACAATGCCAAAAATATCCGGTTTCAAAACGATAATTAAATTCATTACAAGCAAAATAACAGCGCCTAAATATCCCATTGAATAACCACGGGCACTGATCTTATCCTGGTCTTCAGTTTCAGCTATAATTGGAAGAAACGAATTGTAAAAAACCAAACTTCCACCATAACCCAAAGTAGCAAGCGTAAAAGCAATGATTCCCAATTCAATATGTTGTCGGTCGAAAAAGAATAACATCCCGCACGAAATTGCGCCAATTAATGTGAAAACTTTCATAAACGATTTCCTTCTTCCGGTATAATCTGCAATTGCCGAAAACATAGGCGAAAACAAAGCCACAATTAAATACGCGCTCGCAATGGACCACGAATAAGCAACCGTATTGATTACATCATGTCCAAAAAATGAGATAACATTACCACTATCTGATTTCGTTACAGAAATAAAATAAATTGGGAAAATAGCTGATAAAATGGTGAGCTGATAAACCGAATTCGCCCAATCGTACATTACCCAGGCTTTGATTATTTTTTTATCACCTTTTGGAATTGGCCGGTATTTCGTAAATATTGATTCATTCTTTTCTTCTGCCATGAGAATATTTTTTATTGTTATGAAAGATCAAAGTTGGTTTTTTTATTTAAATGTACAAGTTTTTTTTTGCAAACGAATCATCATCAAGTCGATTATCTCAATTGGTCATAAATGAAACAGTTGACCCATTTGTCCTGAAAATATCTTTTTAAGTGCAATTTCGTTTACTTTCTGCTCCTTCGCTCTTTGAATTCATTCTAAATTCCATCTGAATTTTAAAGCAATCTGGAATTTATTACCTTTGTGTATTGTATTGTTAATTATTGAACAATAATTTAAATAAATGATTACTAAGCAGTTAACTCATCCTAAAAGCATCGTTGTCATCGGTGCTTCCAACGATATTCACAAACCCGGAGGCAAAGTATTGAAAAATATTATTGCAGGAGGATTTCAAGGATTACTTTTTGTTTCAAATCCTAAAGAAGAAATAATTCAGGGGATAAAAAGTTATCAAAACCCAAAGGATTTGCCTCAGGTGGATTTGGCAATTATTGCGATTGCAGCCAAATTTATACCTGATCTGGTTGATCTGCTCGCATTTCAGAAAGACACAAAAGCATTCATCATTTTGTCGGCAGGTTTTAGCGAGGAGAGCCTCGAAGGAAAAATACTTGAAGATAGAATTGTTTCCACGGTGAATAAAGTGGAAGGCTCATTAATTGGCCCGAATTGCGTTGGAATACTCACTCCACAACATCACAGCATTTTCACATTGCCAATTCCGATATTGAAACAGAATGGCTGTGATTTCATTTCCGGATCCGGTGCCACTGCATGCTTTATTATGGAAGCCGGAATTTCGAAAGGATTGACATTTGCCAATGTGTTTTCAGTTGGAAATTCTGCCCAAATGGGTGTTGAAGAAATACTGAAGTACCTTGACGAAACATTTGATCCTCAATGCGATTCGAAAGTAAAATTATTATACATCGAGAACATTTCAAAACCACAGATGCTTCTGAAGCATGCTTCATCACTGATTAACAAAGGCTGTAGAATTGCCGCCATCAAAGCCGGAACCAGTGAAGCGGGAAGCAGGGCAGCTTCGTCGCATACAGGTGCTTTGGCAAGCTCTGATCTGGCTGTTGACGCACTTTTCCATAAAGCAGGAATCGTACGGTGTCATGGCCGTGAAGATTTAATTGCTGTAGCATCGATATTCGCACATCCCACATTTGAAGGAAACAAATTTGCTGTGATAACACATGCCGGCGGACCAGCAGTCATGCTTACGGATGCTTTATCTGCAGGTGGTTTAGAGATTCCTAATATTTCGGGTGATTCTGCTGAACAACTGAAAGAAAAACTGTTTGCAGGATCCTCAGTAGCCAATCCAATCGACTTTCTTGCAACCGGAACAGCAGCACAATTAGGTTTAATTATTGATGCATGCAACAATGATTTTGATGAAATAAACGCGATGATTGTCATTTTTGGAACACCTGGCTTAAGTGAGATTTACGATGTTTATGAAGTCCTTGATGAAAAAATGAAACATAGTAAAAAACCCATTTTTCCGGTGTTGCCATCAATACTTACAGCCAAAAATGAAATAGATTTTTTTATTTCTAAGGGTAGAATCAATTTCCCTGATGAAGTTCAGCTTGGTAATGCTTTAGGAAAAGTAAAAAAAATAAATAAGCCACAAGTCATTGACAATAAATTACTTATTGATGTTTCTACAATCAGGAAAGTTATAGATTCATGCGAAGACGGATATATTTCTCCTGAAAATATTCAGCTACTACTTGATGCATCAAACATTCAACGAGCTGGAGAAATGGTTGTTACAAGTGCTGAAAGTGCTATAGAATTTGCAGATAAACATGGCTTTCCTTTGGTGATGAAGGTTGTTGGTCCGGTACATAAATCTGACGTTGGTGGTGTAGTTTTAAATGTCGATTCGATTGAAAAAGTGATTGCCGAGTTTGAAAGAATGATTCAGATTAAAGATACTTATGCCATTTTGATGCAGCAAATGCTTGCCGGAACCGAATTGTTTGTTGGCGCAAAAAAGGAAGATAAATTCGGACACATTATTTTATGCGGACTTGGTGGAATTTTTATTGAAGTTTTAAAAGATGTAAGCAGTGCTTTGGTTCCAGTTTCCAAAAATGAAGCCTTTGACATGATTCGGTCTCTAAAAAGTTACAAAATCATTCAAGGAGTGAGGGGACAAAAACCAGTGAATGAAAACGCTTTTGCTGACACAATCTGCAAATTATCAGCCTTACTTGAAGCTGCTCCCGAAATCGCAGAAATTGATTTGAACCCGCTGTTAGGAACAGAATCAGGTGTAACAGCTGTGGATGCCCGAATCAGAATACAAAAATAGCTTATGAAGAAATCTGATTTTCGGGTCATCGTTTGCGTATTGCTTATTTTAAGTCCATTTTTTCTTTCAAATACAGTTTATGAGCGTTACAATCAATTGAATGCAACCCATGGAATTGCTATGAGTTTCATGAAGTTCGCATTGTTGGCCACATTTGGAGAAGCCATTGCATTGCGAATTAAATCGGGCGTTTTTAATCAGGCTGGATTTGGCATTTTCTCCAGGGCAGTTATTTGGGGATTTTTAGGAATGACGATAAAAATGGCCTTTGTGTTATTTTCATCAGGCACTCCTACCCTACTTAAATACTTAGGAATGAATGTGATGCCAATCGATTCTGCACACCTTACAATCAATAGTCTTGTCGTTGCATTTTCAATCAGCACGGCTATGAACCTGGTTTATGCGCCTATCATGATGACATTTCATAAAATTACTGATATTCATATCACAACAAATAACGGGAGTATTTCTTGCCTGATCAAACCATTAAAATTTGGGGAAATCCTTCAAAAGATAGACTGGGAAAAGCATCTTGAATTTCTTTTCAAAAAAACAATTCCCTTTTTCTGGATTCCGGCTCATACCATCACTTTCCTGCTTCCAGTGGATTATCAAATACTTTTTGCAGCCGTGTTGGGAGTTGCATTAGGCATCATCCTAAGCATTTCTAAATAACAAAAGGCATGAAGCAAATTTTAAAAATCATCACAGCTTTATCAGTTTTTGTTTTAGGATTTAACAGTTTTGGAAGAATCCTTCTTAATCCCATAATATTTAAAATTAAATTTTCAGATGTGTTTTATAAAGTCATTTTTTTTTGATGATAATTTTTTTTTTCGCAATCGATTGCGAAAGGTAAAACCCTTTTGATTATATTTGTTGAAATGTAATAACAAACTACAATAATTTATACATCATTGATAAACAAATAGTTATACCAGATGATTTCCACACCTATACCAGCTGAGATTGTGCAGCAGAAAATACTTGAAAGTGGCCTACCTTCTATTGGTAACGCCTCCATACGCGAGATAAAAAAACTCGTTGACAACATAGAAACGGCAAGTGGACAGAAATTCATCCGCATGGAAATGGGAATTCCCGGATTACCACCTGCTCAGATCGGTGTCGATGGCCAGATTGAAGCACTTCGAAAAGGAGTTGCAGCAATTTACCCTGATATTCACGGTATACCGATGGTGAAAAATGAGATTTCACGATTTGTAAAATTGTTCATGAATATTGACGTCAATCCGGAAGGATGCCTGCCAACAGTAGGTTCGATGCAAGGTGGATTTGCCTCATTTTTAATGCTTGGTCGGATTTTGAAGGATCGCGACACGACCCTTTTTATTGATCCCGGATTCCCAGTTCACAAACAACAGCATAAAGTACTGAATATCAAGTTTGAAAGTTTTGATGTCTATAATTACAGAGGTGAAAAACTTCGGGAAAAACTTGAATCCTTTTTCAAAAAAGGGAATATTCATTCCGTTTTATACTCGAATCCAAACAATCCGTCATGGATTTGTTTCACCGAAAAAGAACTTCAAATAATTGGGGAACTTGCTAATAAATACCAAGTTGTGATTATGGAAGACCTCGCCTATTTTGGAATGGATTTCAGAAATGACTATAGCAAACCAGGCCAACCGCCTTACCAACCCTCCGTTGCCAACTATACAGATAATTATATCTTATTCATTTCCAGTTCAAAAGCCTTTAGTTATGCCGGAGAACGAATTGGAATGATGGTGATTGCTGATAAACTTTTTAAAAGTCATTTCCCCGATTTAAAACGTTTCTATTCGAACGATCTTTTTGGTTATAATATGATTTTTGGAACCTTATATCCTTTAAGTTCAGGAACTTCGCATTCAGCTCAATACGGATTAACAGCCATTTTAAAAGCTGCAAACGATGGAAAGTTTGACTTTGTTGAGATCGTAAAAGAATATGGCGAAAAAGCACATATCATGAAGAAATTATTTACTGAAAATGGGTTTGAAATTGTCTATGATATGGACGAAGATAAACCCATCGCAGATGGATTCTATTTTACCTATTCCTATCCGGGTTTCACCGGAATCGAGCTGTTGGAAAAGATGATTTATTATGGCATCAGTGCTATTTCACTCGACATAACAGGAAGTGAACGTCACGAGGGAATCAGAGCTTGTACATCTTTAATACAACGAAATCAATTTGAGGTATTGGAACAACGACTCAAGCAATTTCACATTGATCATCCAATAAAATAAATTTATAATTTAAACTGTTTATAAATTGAAGTTTGATAACAATTTAGACTCGCTGACAGACCAGCTAATCGGTTTTAAAATCGTATTTTCGTGCAATAATTATTCAAATCAATATCATATCTGATATGGCAAAAATGAGAGGTGCA
>CANNKD010000183.1 GCA_947505205.1 Bacteroidota bacterium
CCTGATCTATTGAAATCCATCAACAGTGCTGCAAATATGCAGGATCTGGAAGATATTTATCTGCCATATAAGCCGAAACGGCGCACCAAAGCTACTATTGCCAAAGAGAAAGGATTGGAACCTCTTGCCAGCCTGATTTTGAACCAAACCTTGACTAATCTTACCGACAGGGCAAAACAGTTCGTGAATGCCGCAAAAGGTGTATCGGATATTGAACAGGCGCTTGATGGTGCACGTGATATCATCGCTGAATGGGTTTCGGAAAATAAAATCAGCCGCGACAGAATACGTAATATTTATCATCGTTCATCTGCCATTTCTTCTGAAGTTGTCAAAGGCAAAGAAGCAGAAGGACGCACTTATCAAAATTATTTCGACTGGGATGAAGATTTGAATAAGGCGCCATCACACCGTGTTTTGGCTCTTTTCAGAGGTGAAACAGAAGGTTTCCTGAAAGTTAAATTGAAAATTGATAAAGACCTTGCCTTAACTTCGTTAGAAAAAATATTTATTAAAACAAATGGTGATGCTGCACAACAACTAAAAATTGCGATTGGCGATTCGTGGAAACGTCTGCTTGAGCCTTCGATTGAAAATGAGGTTCGTGCCTTTTACAAAGCAAAGGCCGACGAGGTGGCAATCAAAGTTTTTGTTGAAAATTTACGTCAATTGTTGTTAGCTGCTCCATTGGGACAAAAACGTGTGCTTGCGTTGGATCCGGGTTTCAGAACCGGATGTAAATTAGTAATATTGAATGAATTAGGCAAATTACTTCATAACGAAACCATATATCCGCATCCGCCGGTTCACGAAGTGAAACAAGCTGCGCAAAAGCTTAAAAGTTTGGTGAATGCTTATAAAATTGAGGTAATTGCCATTGGAAATGGCACAGCAGGTCGCGAAACCGAAGATTTTATCCGGGGCGTTCAATTTGAACGTGAAGTGACAGCTATCATGGTAAATGAAAGTGGAGCTTCCATTTATTCCGCTTCCAAAGTGGCACGTGACGAATTTCCTGATTATGATATCACAGTGCGTGGTGCTGTTAGTATTGGAAGACGATTGATGGATCCTTTGGCTGAATTGGTGAAGATTGACCCAAAATCAATCGGAGTGGGGCAATATCAGCACGATGTGGATCAGAAATTATTACAGGAAAGTCTGGTTCAAACGGTCGAATTATGTGTAAACTCGGTTGGTGTGGATTTAAATACTGCGAGTGAACAGTTATTGTCTTATGTGAGCGGTGTTGGACCTCAGCTTGCTTCCAATATTATTAAAAAAAGAGATGAGATAGGCGGTTTTACCAGTCGCCAACAACTTAAAAAAGTTCCACGGCTTGGGGATAAGGTTTTTGAACAATGTGCAGGTTTTTTGAAAATTAGAAATGGTGATAATCCATTGGACTTCAGTGCTGTTCATCCGGAGAGTTATCCAATAGTTGAAAAGATAGCCGGAAGTATCGGAAAAAATGTCAGCGAACTGGTGGGAAATAAGGAACTTCTTCGGCATATTGATATTCAACAATTTATCGATAAAAATACTGGTAAAGAGACGTTAAGCGATATCATTTCTGAGTTGGAAAAACCAGGTCGTGACCCGCGCAGTAAATTCGAAATGTTTGAGTTTGCCAGAGATGTGCGAGAAGTGAATGACCTGCGTGAAGGAATGGTTTTAAACGGAATTGTGACAAATATCACGGCTTTTGGCGCTTTTGTGGATGTTGGCGTACATCAGGATGGGTTGGTTCATCTCAGCCAGTTAGCCGATCGTTTTATCAAAGATCCGAACGAAGTAGTGAAACTAAATCAGAAAGTGAAAGTACAGGTTGTATCGATCGATATCGATCGGAAAAGAATTGGATTGAGTATGAAAATTTCCCAAACGGATAATTAATTCATCAACATCACGTTTAGAAAAAATGAAAAAGATGCAAAAAGACTCGCGGTTTGCAATATTAATATTATTTATTTTTTTGTTATTCAATCAATTAGATGCGCAAATTATCAAAGGCGAGGTGATGGCCGGATTGAATATGACACAGGTGGATGGCGATATGGTGTATGGATTTAAAAAACCTGGATTAAACCTAGGTGCCGGAGCAATGATTCCTTTTGCCAAAAATTTTGATGCTTCGGTCGAAATTAATTACACTCAGAAAGGGGCAAAGCAAAAAGCTCAATACCTGAGCGACTCATTAAATGGAGCTTACCAACTTTATTTGGATTACCTGGAAGTGCCGTTATTGGTGCATTATACTGACAAAGATTTGATCAGTATTGGTACAGGTTTTTCTTGGGGACGTTTGGTTTCTGCAAAGGAATTTGAACATGACCGTCAGACTTCAACAACCGCACAAAATGGCGTTTATGACCTAAATGACATTTGTGTTTTACTCGATTTACGTTTGAAAGTGTATAATGCTTTAAAATTTAACTTTAGATATTCTTATTCAATAAACAAGATTAGAACACGCGAATTTACAGACACGAATGGTTATTCTGAAAAAAGAGATCAATATAATAATGTTCTGACATTCAGATTATTATATATGTTTAACGAAAAGAAGAGCAAACAAATTCTCAACAAGGAATGAATAAAGAGGTGAATTATTGGATTGAAAAACTTCAATTACTTCCGCATCCCGAAGGTGGTTTTTACCGCGAAATATATCGCTCAGATATTTTGTTGGATGAAAAGGTTTTAACTGACTTTAATGGAAAAAGGAATATTTCAACTTCAATTTACTATCTGCTTAAAAAAGATGATTTCTCGGCTTTTCATCGTATTAAATCAGATGAAATCTGGCATTTTTATTCGGGTAACGATTTAGTATTGCATATTTTACATCCAAATGGTGATTATAATTTGAAAGTTATTGGTAATAAGCCTTTTACAAATTCTGAACCTTTTCTTGTTGTCCCGAAAGGATGTTGGTTTGCGGCTAAACCGCTTGGCGATTTTGCTTTGGTTGGTTGCACAGTAGCTCCTGGGTTTGCCTTTGACGATTTTGAATTGGCAGATCGAAACAAACTCATCGGCTTATTTCCGGACAAAAGTTTGTTAATTGAGACTTTTACCCGAGATTAAATTTCTATTTTTTTGATTTTCTAAATTTTTCTGCTTCTTGTAAAAATAACCCGGCAATTTTTCCTGATGGCTCATCCGTTCTTTTTGCGTATTCCGGATGCCACTGAACTGCAAGCAGATAGCCTGATTCCGCATCCTTTCTCCCAACTGATTCGGCCAAACCATCTGAGCTATGAGCAAGCAATTGTAAGGGCGAAGCTAAGTTGTTGATACCCTGATGATGATTGCTTTCTACCAGAACTGAATCTTGTCCTATAACTTTATATAGTTCCGAATCTTTCGAAAATACAACATAATGTTGTGCCCAGTCTTCTTGGCCAATGCGATGCAGCTCACCAGAATTATTATCTGTCGGAAGATCGATGAATAAACTTCCTCCTTCGGCAACATTGACCATTTGCAAGCCTCGACATATTCCTAAAACAGGCATTTTTAACATTTTAGCTGTCTGATATAGAGATATTTCCAGCGAATCACGGTGGCGATTGATATCACCGCATCGAATGGTATCCGCTAATTGTCCAAATAAACCTGGATAAATATCTTCACCGCCTGACAATATCAATGCGTCACATTTTTTTAAACTATCAATGGCCTGATCAATCGAAAGCGGATAAAGATTGATATAATTCATAGGGATTTTCTGGTATTCGAGCCAGGTGCTGTATCGAACATCAATATCTTTTCTTTCACGGGAAATAGCGATTTTCAGCTTGTGATTTGTCTTTGAGTGCGAACAAGCAGATAAACAGAGAATTAGAATGAGTGCGATTACTTGAAAATGCTTTGTAGAAAATAGTTTCATAGTCGTAAATTTTCATAATACCGTACAAAGATGGGATAATTATAATCCCAAATAGAAATCCTTTAACAACAATTTGTATGTTTCTGTATAATTTCCATCAATATATTTAATTATAAATGTTTCAAATTCAATGTTTTGCGGTTTGGTAAAACTGAAAATCAAATTCCAGCGATTGGTTGATTTTCCTTCGATAGAGAATATTTCCCTTTGTGTGGTAAGAAAAATGTTTTCTTTTTTTGCGAGTTTGATGAAAAGCTGTGCTTCCGGAATGGGCAATACCAAAGCAAAACGACCATCTGACGACAAAAGCAATTTGACTGATTGAATAAGTGACTTAAAATCGAGTGAATCCGTATGCCTGGCAAGTTTTCGTTGTGAAGTTTTAGTCTTAAAATCTGAAGTATAAAACGGTGGATTAGAGATGATTAAATCATATTTTTTTGGATAATTATTAGCAAATATCTTAATATCAGTATGATAGCATTTTAATCGCTGATGCCAACACGAGGCTTTGAAATTTACATTTGCCTCATTCACCGACTTTTCATCAATTTCCACTGCGTCGATGCTTGCGTTACATCGCTGTGCCAATATAAGTGATATGATTCCACAACCTGCACCGATGTCAAGAATTTGACGGGTTCCATTCAATTTTATCCAACTTCCCAGCAACATAGCGTCGGTTCCAACTTTCATCGTTGATTGGTGATGCAATAAACTGAAATGTTTAAAATGAAATGGACGATGATCAGTCATTGTTGATTATCAACTGTTTAGGTATAAATCTATCAAGCCATCAGGAGCATCAATATCGAAAGTTTTAGTTTTTCGGTTCAGTTTCAAAATCACTTCATCCTGAATCGGGATCAGCACTTCTTTTCCTTTATAAATTACCTGAAAAACAGCCTGATTTGGATATTCCAGCACCCTATCGATGGTTCCAAGTAGTCCGTAATGTTTGTCAATTACTTTAAAACCAGGTACTTCGTGGTAGTAGAATTTGTTTCCGGTGAGTTTGGGAAGTTGTGTAAGTGGTAAATAAATCTCATACCCAACCAGATCTATCGCTTTTTCAACGGTTTTAATATCTTGCAGAGCGACGTATGCTTTATTTGTGTTGATTTTCAATAATTCAATGAAAAACGGAATAAGTTTGTTGTTGATTTCCAACAATATAAATTCAATTTCGCGGTAGTCTTGCGGATTATCAGAATCAATCCTGATGCTGATTTCTCCCTTTATTCCGTGGGTTTTTATCACTTTCCCAAAATAGAAACAATCGTCTTTTAACATAGCATGCTTTTTTTATGCAAAGTTGGTAAAAAAAATAAAAGCCGGTGATTGACACCGGCTTTTAGGTATTTCATTGATAATCAATGTTTATTCTTCAGTAGCGACTTCAGTTTCAGTGGCTTCTTCTTCAGTTGCAGCGGCAATCACTTCATTTCTTTCAGCCATTAATTCTGCAGCACGTTTTTTGTTCAACTCTGCAACTCTTTGCTCGTTGACCAATATTTCAGCTGCATGTCTTTCTTTAATTTCCACGCGTTCAGCTTCAGTTAAACCTTTGCGTTTTGCTTCAACTTTTGATTGTTTTTCGCTCAACCAATTTTGAAACTTTACTTCGGCTTGTTCTTCAGTCAAAGCACCTTTCGCAACACCTTTCAATAAATGAGATTTAAATAAAACTCCTTTATACGATAAAATGGCGCGAACAGTGTCGCTGGGTTGGGCTCCTTTTCCGAGCCAGTTAATTGCTTTATCAATATCAACATTGATTTCCGCAGGGTTTGCAATTGGATTGTAAGTACCAATTTTCTCAATAAATCTTCCATCACGTGGTGCACGACCATCCGCAATTACAATGTGATAAAAAGGATTTCCTTTTTTACCATGTCGTTGTAATCTGATTCTTGCTGGCATAAGTGTTTAATTTTTAATTGTTTATATATAATGCCTCATATCGTCGGCAAAGATCGTGATTTTTTTCTAATGATTTCCATTTCGTATGAAAATATTTTAAAGAAAGACCATTTACCACAGTACATGTCATCAATTACAAGCCTCTTATGCTGCTATGATGTAATCAATTCATTCGATGATTTTTTGAATGGTAATTCTTTGATAATTTGTAACTATTCAGCCTATGATTAAATGAAATTTCTAAATGCCACAGATTACCTACGGTGAGATCGCTTAGCTAAGTGCATAATTATCAAATATTTCATAACGATTTGTCGGAATGAAATGTTACAAATCAGTGAACTATTCTCAGTGAAGCTAAATTAAGGCTTTTCATGTATTCTTGGCTTGGATAATAATCTGTGAACAATTTTCATTCGCACCATTAACAATAAATAATTATGCGAATTATCCGTGGATTAAATGGTTTGAACAGTTTCTTGATTTTAATTATCAACAAATAGATGAAAAATCATAATTTCCAATACCTTTGTAAATCGCAAAGAAACATCGTAAATATCTTAATTTCAACTATATAACCTTTTTTTCATGTTTTTGGTTTTTGATACGGAAACAACCGGTTTGCCTCTTGATAAAAAGGCTCCACTAACAAACTTTTCAAACTGGCCACGTGTTGTACAG
>CANNKD010000184.1 GCA_947505205.1 Bacteroidota bacterium
CCCTTTATGCTGTAGCTCAGGAATATAAGTTGTTATGGAATCGTTTACACATTTTATCTTTCCATTGTCGATGGCGATGCCCGCCAAAGCCGATACGAATGCCTTTGAAACTGAAAAAGAAGGAATGATGGAGCTGTCATCATAGCCGTCGAAATAGTTTTCATACAAAATGCTATCGTTCCGTATGATGATGAATGACAGTGTTTTATGTTCTAAATTAAATTGATCAAAGTCCGCCATTCCTTCTTCAATAAAACTGGCTGGCAGCTGAATATTTTTGTTTTGATCCGTTGTGTAAAATTCAAAAGGGATTGAACTGGTTTTAATTGCAGATTGTGGAAACTTCTTGTAATCCTTTACATCAGCATAATTATAATAGAAGAACCTTGCAATATGACATGATGAAAATGAAATTGTCAACATGAAGATTATCAGTAATTTATAATGATATTTATACATTATTCATTCTATTTGAAATGCTAAATTAGTCAATCCACAGGAAAAATGGTTAAAGCATATTTTGATGTGCTGGTATTGCCAAATAATAGCTCCGCAAAATACCATTCTCTTATTACAGTTTCTGTGTTGGTACAATATGTCATCGAATTCGAACAATAAAATCGTACTACAAAGCAGCGCGATGGCTGGTCTGAACGGCGAGCCAGGCAGGGCGTGAATGCCGAAACACAAGGAAATCCGGTAAAGGCGGCCGATAGGCCGTTTGGATGAAACAATAACTTGAAAGTGATTTCTTTAAAGTACAAAATGGATATTGTTTCAATCCACTCCTTTGCCTGGATTTCCTGTGTTTCGGCAGAGCGCGGGGAAGCTTCGTTCAGACAAAAGGTTTTCGTCCTTTTGCCTTTCAAAAGGACAAAAAAAAACATAAATCATTTTCTTTCTTACTTTTTTCTTGATAAAAAAGTAACAAAAAATCAAGACTTAAAATTCTTTGAACGCAAAACTAACGAAGCTTGTCCGCTTGCGCGACCCTAGCCGGAGCCGTACGATTTGATGGAGTAAATCTGATTGCAACGCTCCTTCGGGGTCGCTCGAGAGGCCAATATCCATGGACAAGCTTCTTGTTTTGCAGTCCAAACAATTTATTGTCGTTTTACAGAACCAAGATGATTTGATTTAAATCAATATTTTCACTCATTCAAATAATTGCCAAAAAGTAACTTTGAATCTTGCCAGCACATCAAAATAAAATTCTGCCGGAAAAATGAAAACGAACGTTGGTTCAGGAGCGTTTCAATCAGCAATGTGATTCAGGGTATTAGCAATTAAAATTAAGGAAGGTTATTATAGGAATTATGCCAACAATTTTACCATGATTGACATACCAGCAAGCGAAATAAATATTTAAATTATTGAATATCAATTACTTTTCACAAATCTGACCAAGATAAATTGTTTCAGCGTCTTTAATGATAAAGCTTTTTCGGACAGATTTCTTCTTTATTGAAACTGGATCTTTATATGCAATCTGTTTTCCGGCATATTTTCCGGCAACAGGATTCCTTTTAGCTGAAGCACAAGAGCTTACACTTATTACAACTACCATGAAAACTCCAAGTAAACGTAGTTTCATACATTTAGATTTTTAAGTTCAACAAGAAAAATAAAATTATTCCCTTAACCGCGGCTAAATTATAAAAAATCAATACGTTCCATCTTTTTTTCAATAAAAATTTCAAAAAAATATATTTTTAATCAAAACTACTTACTTTTGCCGAAGATAATGGTGTCCGATTTTCCGTTTTCGGAATAGGACTTAATTAGGGAATCAGGTGTAAATCCTGAACAGTTCCCGCTGCTGTAAGCTCTTTCAAATCTTTTCGGAATCCAATTGCCACTGTTCATTTTCATCGAATGGGAAGGCCTTCGAAAAGGGAGTAAGTCAGAAGACCTGCCAATATCCATGTTGTAATAAAGCTTTCGGGACAAAAGCAGTCGGCAAAAATCACACATCTGATTTCGGCAATTTTCCTGATGGTTTTAAGGTTTTTAACCTTTAAAACTGTTTATAGTGCGCATTAAAAACATTTGTTTATTCATTTGTATGACTGCCAAACTGTGTTGTCTGGTCGTTTATACAAAGTGTAATTCGCTTTTTAAAATGCAATATATCAGATTGATACTGATTGTATTTGGTGTTTTCTCGTTTGAATTTATTTCTATTCAAAAGTCATATGGCCAGTCTTCCATTTTGATGGACACGATCATGTTACCGGATGTTGAAGTCAAGGCAAATGCAGTATTATTAAATGAATCTTCTTTTCTGCGTAGTCTTGATACCATCAGTCTGCAATCGCTTCAGTCGTCCCAACTCAATGATCTTTTATCGCAGCACAGTTCAGTTTTCGTGAAAAACTACGGTCCTGGAGCCTTGTCAACGGTTTCGTTACGCGGAACGGCTGCCAACCATACGCTTGTATTGTGGAATGATATGCCGATCAATGCGCCCATGCTTGGTCAGGTTGATTTTTCAAGGATTCCCGTGTTTTTTGTGGATCAGGTCGGTGTATTCTGGGGTAGTGCTTCCTCGGCAAACCGGGCCGGTGGATTGGGCGGCACAGTAGCGCTTAACAATACAATGGCACTGAATAAAGGTTTTCATCTCGATCTGAGTCAGTCATTGGGAAGTTTTGGCAGCATCGGGACCTATGCAAATGTTGATTTCAGTAATCAAAAAATGCAGTTTCGAACAAGGGTTTACAGGAAATCGAGTACAAACGACTTCGAATATGAGAATACGGCCATTTTACCCAATGCACGATTGAAACAGCAAAATGCCGATTATCTTGATTATGGCTTTTTGCAGGAAATTCACCTGGCCGGAAAATGGGGAAACATCAGTTTTTTGAGCTGGAATCAATGGAATGATCGAAATCTTCCACCCATCATGACCAATCTTGAAAGAGGTGGCAATCCGGAAGAATACCAGGACGATCGGTTTCATCGCAATGTTTTGTCACATATTTATGCCTGGGAATCAGGGAAAATTGAAACTAAAATCGCCTATTTTATTGAAAATCAACAATATTTTTTACGAACAACCGGAACAGGAAATTTACAGGAAACAGTCACGCTGATAGATTCGAAAAATAAGCTGGAATCCTCATTTGGACAAGTAAAAGTCACTGAAAATATTTTTAAGAAAATGCTTGTTTTTGGCAGAATTCAATGGAGCCAAGATAAGGTTGTTTCAAATAATTATACCGATCCTAAATTCAGAACCCAGACGACCTTTTCGCTGGGAACCCAATGGGATATCACCAAAGGTTTATTCACGGAAATCGTTTTGAATCAAGATTTTATGGATAAAGAATCCATTGGGTTTCATCCATCGTTCACGATGAATTATGCATTTCCGACAAAGCAAGAACTGTTGATAAGTGGCAGTATCACAAGTAATTACCATTTACCAAGCATGAATGATTTATACTGGTATCCGGGTGGAAATATCAATCTGAGACCCGAAAATGGTATCATCAGCGATTTGGCGATCCAATGGAAACCACCAACCGGACGTTTTAAAACGCATACCGATGTAAATTTATTTTTCTCAGTTATCAACGACTGGATTCAGTGGCGGCCAACGGCATATCGTTACTGGGAACCGCTGAATATCTCGCATGTTTTTGCCCGTGGAATCGAATTTCATTTCGAAACACAAACAAATATTTCAAAGGTAAATATCAGTTTGTCAGGTAATTATATGTTTACCCTGACAACTGATGAGAGTCAGGTTGCCAAACTCGAAAACATCTCGGGCCGGCAATTGATTTATATCCCGAAACACCATGGAAACCTATTTTTGAACCTTGGTTACCGCAAGTTTCTATTTACATATACGATCGAAATGACGGGTAAACGTACCACTTCGCCCGATGGCGAGGATCTTTATACAGGAGTTTTACCGGCTTATATGCTACACAACGCATCAATAAGCAAGAATATCGGTGCTTTTGACCTCGCTTTCAAAGTGAATAATCTGTATAATAAAAGCTATCAGGCAGTGATGTGGCGCGCCATGCCCGGCAGAAATTTTGAATTTTTACTACGCTACAAATTATAATTTGCAAAATCAATCAATCAAATGAAAAAACTATTGTACCTGTTCATCATCGTTTTCACCTTTCAATCATGCAGTATCGACAATAATAATCCCGATCCGGTTTACCCAAAAGGCCTGGGAAAAGGATTTTATGTCGTTAATCAGGGAAATTTTACAGCAGGTAATTCAACCTTGTCCTTTTTCAATTACGACACAGTTAAAATGACCAATAATATCTTTTATAAAATCAATAAAGCACCGCTTGGTGATGTAGCTCAAAGCATGACATTTTCGGGAGATAAAGCGTATATCGTTATCAATAACAGTGGATTGGTTTATGTCATCGATTCATGGACAGGAATATTTATAAATAAAATTGTTGGATTGACTTCGCCCAGGTATTATTTGCCAATCGACAGCCACAAGGCGTATATTTCTGATTTCGTTGAAAAGGGAATATCAGTTGTTGATCCCAATACACTACAACTTTTAGGTGTTATTCAAACCGGAAAATCAACCGAAAACCTTGCTATCATTGGCACTAAAGTTTTTGCAACCAATTGGTCTGAATATGGAATGACGCGCCAAAACAATACCGTTCAGGTGATTGACGCTGCCATTGACAAACTTGTCGATAGCATTCAGGTGGCGAAAGAACCCAATAGTTTGGTGGTTGATAAAAACAAAAATCTGTGGGTTTTATGCAGCGGCGGTTATATGAATGAGGAAATTCCAGTACTCTATTGTATCAATCCGGAAACACTCCAAATCATCAAAAAATTCGATTTCCCAAGCCTCGAACTTTCTCCCGAACATCTTACAATCAACGGAACAGGCGACACTTTGTATTACCTCAATTATGGCGTTTACCGGATGAGTATCAACGATGCCCAATTGCCTGAACAGGCTTTCATCAATGCAGGAATTCACTATTTCTTTACGATGGGTGTCGATCCTGTGAATTCGCAAATTATTGTGACAGATGCACTTAACTATGTGCAAAATGGTTTGCTGTTCCGTTATTCTGCCGATGGTGTGCTGATCGATTCAACCCAAACAGGAATCATTCCAGGATTTGTTGGTTACAATTAATTTAAGATTTAAACCAAATTTATTGAATTTGAATCTTCTGCGTTTTGGAAGAAATAGATGAACTATATTTGCATTTGGTTCGGGATTGCCCTTTAGACTCCGGACTTTAATGATTAAACCCCTTAATATAATGTATCATGAACAATAAAGTTGACGTAACCTGGGCTGGCAATATGTCGTTCGAGGCCGATGTAAATGGATTTAAAATTATGCTTGATGCCGATGAAAAAGTGGGTGGTGAAAATAAAGGTCCACGACCTAAACCATTGACACTTGCTTCGTTAGGCGGATGTACAGCTATGGATGTCATTTCCATTCTTAAAAAAATGCGCATCGAACCTGCCTATTTCAATATCGAAGTAACAGGTGAACTGACCGAAGATCACCCCAAATATTACCATAAAATTCACCTCACCTATATTTTCAGAGGTGAAGGTTTGGAATTAGAAAAACTACAAAAAGCTGTCGATTTATCGCAAGAGCGCTATTGTGGTGTGAATGCACTGCTGAAACATGGTGCCGAAATCACCAATTCAATCGTTATTGAATAAAACTATCGTATAAGGTTTGGTTCACTGCTTCGATGAACTCGCTGAGTATCATTGAAGTAGCGCCCCAAACTTTATGTCCTTTAAACCAATAACATGGCACTTCAATTTCATTGCCATCGCGCGTTACGATCATGCCTGTTCCAATATTTTGATCACTCAATAATTCAGAAAACGAAACACTGAAAATTTCATCCACTTCATTGTTATCAATATTCAATGAAGGATTGGAATTCAGGAAACCCACAACAGGAAAAACGTTAAAATTACTTGGTGGAATATAAAGTTGGGTTAAATTTCCAAGCACCTTAATGTCCTTTATTTTAATTCCAATTTCTTCTTCCGTTTCTCTTAAAGCTGTGTAAAACAAATTGTTATCAGATTTTTCAAAACTTCCTCCCGGAAAGGAAATCTGGCCACTATGCACGCCGTCATATTCATTTCTTTTCATTAAATAAATATGCAGATCATCCTCCTGGTGAAAAATTAAAATCAAAACTGCGCTTTGTTTCGGTTCGGTGTCGTGCATTTTATGAAGGAGATATTTCTTTCTGGTGATGGGTTCCATCTTCACTTGAGCATCTTGCCCCGGAAGC
>CANNKD010000185.1 GCA_947505205.1 Bacteroidota bacterium
AATAGCACGCGCCATCACATGGTGGATGCCCGGAACGCCGTTTGCAGATGGCGGACCTTCGTAAAAAACATAGGCTTCACTGTCTTTGCGTGTTTCGAGACTTTTATTAAAAATATCGTTTTCTTCCCAAAATTTACGGACATCAACTCCGACCTGGGTTAAATTTAACTGTTTGTATTCGTTGTACTTAGCCATTATAAAATTGTGCCGGCAAATATTTTAACCGACTTCATTTAATTATCAGTTGATAAAAATTGTGGTCACCCTTGATATTAATTTAAAACTCATTAAATTAGCTTGACCAATAGGTGATTACACGAAAAAATTGGGTGCAAAAGTAGAAAAAAAATCAATAGCAGCGTGTGTTTTAAAGGTATATATTGCCATCAATGAACCTTAATATAACGGTAATTGCTGAACAATTTTGAAATATAAACCGTTATGTACCTAACTGACTTAATTTAGCGCATTAATAATTTTGAAATATGTCCGGTTTTCTTCAAAACATCGATCGTAAAGACTACAAACCTGGTTTTGGAGGATTGGATATTTTCAAGTACATTGGGCCTGGTTTGCTTGTTACGGTTGGGTTTATCGATCCGGGAAACTGGGCTTCTAACCTTGCAGCAGGAGCAGATTACGGTTACAGTCTTCTGTGGATGGTTAGCTTATCAACCATCATGCTGATTTTATTGCAACACAATGTGGCGCATTTGGGAATTGCTTCCGGACTTTGTCTTTCGGAAGCAGCAGCCATCCACTTAAAACCAAAATACGCAAATCTGTTGCTTTCATCGGCGATGTTGGCATCGGTATCAACTTCGCTTGCCGAAATTTTGGGTGGTGCCATCGCACTCCAGATGCTGTTTGCCATACCAATCAGGGCTGGAGCCTTACTCGTTACGGTGTTTGTGATGGTCATGCTATATACAAATTCGTACCGAATCATCGAAAAATGGATCATTGCTTTCGTTTCCGTGATCGGATTATCATTTTTATATGAACTTTCGTTGGTGAATATTGACTGGAACAGTGCGGTTGCCGGTTGGGTAACGCCAACATTCCCGAAAGGTTCTATGGTGATCATTATGAGTGTGTTAGGAGCAGTGTTAATGCCACACAATTTGTTTCTGCATTCTGAAATTATTCAAAGCCGGCAATGGAATCTTCAGGATAAGAAAATCATCAAGCGACAATTAAATTATGAATTTCTCGATACTTTGTTTTCGATGATTATTGGTTGGGCGATCAACAGCGCGATGATTTTGTTGGCTGCCGCTACTTTTTTTAAATCAAAAACACCCGTTTCACAACTTGAACAAGCCAAAGAATTGTTGGTTCCATTGCTTGGAAGCCACGCCGCCATTGTGTTTGCTGTGGCACTGCTATTTGCCGGTTTGGCGTCAACCATCACTTCCGGAATGGCAGCAGGCAGTATTTTTGCAGGTATGTTTAAAGAGCCGTACGATATTAAAGACAACCACTCGCGAATTGGTGTTGCGGCTTCGTTGTTGTTGGCTCTTGGGATTATATTTCTGATTTCCAACCCGTTCAAGGGATTGATTTACTCACAGATGATTTTGAGTATTCAATTGCCATTTACTATTTTTTTGCAGGTTTATCTGACCTCTTCAGAAAAAGTAATGGGAACCTACAAAAATTCGTTGCCTTCAAAGATTACCCTTTATTCGTTGGGTGTGATTGTTGCGGTATTAAATATTGCGTTGTTTATCAGTCTTTTGTGATGTTTTAATGCAAACTATTGTAAATTTATAGAAGTATAATGATGAAATTCACCGAAACGCAAAAATTTAGTCAACCTTGGATTTTGCTTCTTATTGGCATTTCCGGATTACTGCCACCGATCATTTTCGGATTTGGAATTTATCAGCAAATTATTCTCGGAAAGCCTTTTGGAAATAATCCAATGAGTGATAATGGTTTGATTATCACATTCATACTTACGATGGCTCTTATGATTGGGCTAATCGCACTTTTTGCTTTAGCACAACTTACCACCATTATTGACAAACAAGGAATTACCTATCGCTTTTTCCCCTTTCAACTTTCGTTTCGGAAGATTGAATGGACACAAATAGATAAATATGAGATTATTACATACAATCCAATCAGAGATTACGGAGGTTGGGGATTACGATATGGAAAAAAGGGAAGAGCTTTGAATGTTTCGGGAAATAAAGGCCTGCAGCTTTATCTGCTGAACGGAAAAAATATTTTAATTGGAACGAAAAAAGAAAGTGAATTAACTGAATTTCTGTTGGTTATAAAACCTGAAAAGCTTCATCAATAGCTTTCAATTGCTTTTCATTGAGCCTAAAACATTCTCAATCACTTCCGGAAAATAACGGTATTCGAGTTGATGGATTTTGGTCACCAGCGAATAGGCCGTTTCATTGGGTTCAATCGATAATGCCTGTTGAAAAATAACTGCACCCTCATCGTAATGCTCGTTTACGTAGTGAATCGTGATGCCGGATTTTGATTCACCGGCAGCGATTACTGCTTCGTGAACTTTTGAACCAAACATTCCTTTTCCACCGTATTTTGGCAGCAAAGCCGGATGAATATTAATAATACGGTTCGGGAAAGCCTTTAAAAGATGATCAGGAATTAACCATAAAAAGCCGGCTAAAACAATTAAATCTATTTCTTTTTCAAGCAAAACTTTGGTGATAAATTCGGAATGATAAAAATTTTCACGATCAATCATTATCACAGGAATATTCAGATTGTAAGCACGTTGAATGACTCCGGCACCCGGTTTATTACACAAAACAACTGAAATTTCAACCAGTGGATTATCACTGAAATATTCTGCAATGCGTTGCATATTGGTTCCGCTTCCCGAGGCAAAAATGGCGATACGATTCATGCTTGCAAAGGTAGATTTAAAGCCACAGATTATTCGCGTAATTATTTTCTTTGTTAATGGTGCGAATGAAAATAGTTCACAGATTATTAATAAATGGATTTTTAAGAATAATCACTTATTCTTCTCGATCCTTGATTTTCCAAATTTTCTTCCACTTTAAAATTCACTATTTATTTTATCAAATCTAATGAAAGAGCTTGATTCAATGAAAATTGTATGGCACCTTTCGAACATTTGAAACCAACCAATTCACGTTTGAAAGCTATTATAGGTGAAGCAGTTGGGTAAAAGCCGATATGGTTTTTATTAGCTGCAAAATAGGCCAACATTCCATGATATTTGTAAGCCGGCATTTGATAACTAATCACTTCTTCGGCCTCTGGAGCGGCTTCTTTTATCGCTGCACGAACTTGATCCAAAAGGATTTGAATTT
Organism: Bacteroidota bacterium; assembly: GCA_947505205.1. Classification (GTDB taxonomy): domain Bacteria; phylum Bacteroidota; class Bacteroidia; order Bacteroidales; family F082; genus CAJBPB01. The sequence goes on from CANNKD010000185.1 coordinate 3,327, forward strand.
CAGTTGGAAAAATTGAAACGTATTGATCTACAGTTAATGATGTGGGGTTTTTCTCGTTCATTGAAAATAATATTTGATGGAGGTTTTTACGGTACGATTAAAACACCTGCCAAAAGTATAAAATTCTCACTCATTTTTGCATTCAGTTTTCAGAAGGCTGAAATGGAAAACCTCAGCAATCACTCATTTTCAGCACGCACAGAAAAACTTATCTTTGTCGTAGAATTTGCCAAATAAAATATGCCAGAAACGAACGAAACGCTCACGATTCATCGCAAAGCCCTCGATATAAATCTCAATCCTACTATCTATGGTAGTTTTGCCGAAATTGGTGGCGGTCAGGAAGTAGCCCGCAATTTTTTTCAGGCAGGTGGCGCTTCCGGAACGATCGCCAAAACAATCTCAGCATACGACAAACGCTACAGCGATGCCCTATACAGCGGACACGAAAAGGCCAAACGCTATGTGTCGCGCGAGCGACTGGAGGTGATGCTTGAAGCTGAATATGACGAATTATTGAGTTTTTTAAACGAAACAAAGATTCCTGGCACGAAGTTTTTTTCATTTGCCGACACGGTTTCAACGCTTAATTTCAAAAAAGACAATATATCGCACGGCTGGTTGGGCGTTCGCTTCCAGCTCAAAGAAAATGCAGAACCTAATTGTGTGATCATTCATGTTCGGCTGCACGAAAATGATAACTTACTACAACAGAACACATTGGGGGTGCTTGGCGTGAACCTGTTGTATGCCTGTTATTATTTGTGGGAACGACCAAATAGCTTTTTACAATCCTTGCTCGATAATTTATCGATAGATCGGGTCGAAATCACTATGGTAAATATGAATGGTGCCGAGTTGTCGTATGTTGACAATCGTTTGTTGGCCGTACAATTGGTAAAAAATGGCATGACAAATGCCATCATGTTCGACAGAAATGGCCAAGTGCAGGAACCCGATGATATGCTGTATAAGAAAAACGCAATTGTTTTTCGTGGGAGCTTTCGGCCAGTTACCTATGTGAGTGTTGATATGCTGAAATCGAGTTTCAGCCTGTTTAAGAAAGACGAAGACTACGACAAGAACAATACAATTCCAATTTGTGAAATAACACTGAACAACCTGCTGAGTGAAGGTGATTTCGATGAACACGACTTCCTCGACCGCGTGGATTTGTTGAACGAGATGGGTCAAAATGTGATGGTTTCAAACTTCAAAGAATTTTATAAACTGGTTAGTTTTCTCAATCAGTTTAGGGTTATAAAATTGCGGCTTGTTGTTGGCATTCAAACACTTGAAAAGGTTCTCAATGGTAAATACTATACCAACCTTAAGGGTGGAATTTTGGAGGCTTTGGGCGCTTTGTTTCATGAAAACATGAAAATGTATGTTTATCCGGCACTGGACGAAAAAACAGATGAATTAATCACAACCAAAAGTCTGTCGTTCCCAAAAAGCACACAATATCTTTACGATCATCTGTTGGCAAATCGGTTTATACTCGATATTAAAAACATGAATAAGAACTACCTCAGAATTCACTCTGAAGAAATTTTGGAACAAATTCACCATCATGGAAATGAATGGGAATCAATGGTGCCAATCTTTATCGCAAAACGAATTAAGGAAAGAAAGTTATTTGAATATCAAGGAGAAGATTGATATCTGCGGAATTATTTTTTTCTAAACCAATGATCTGCAGATAATAAAACGATGTTTAATACGTAAATATAAAAATCAGATATCAATAACTATAATTCAAAAACCTATGTTCAAGACAAATGAGTACTTCGACGGAAACGTAAAATCAATCGCTTTTGAAACCGCTGACGGTCCAGCCACTATGGGTGTGATGGCTGCCGGAGAATATGTTTTCGGTACATCAACTATCGAACACATGACCGTTATTTCGGGCAGCATGCAGGTGCAGCAACCTCAAGAAACCGAATGGAAAACCTATCGTCCTTACGAAACGTTCGTCGTGGCTAAAGACGTAAAATTCAAAGTGAAAATGACCGCTGACACAGCGTATAAGTGTTTGTATAAGTAAACTTTATGTTAATAATTGAAAATTGAAATGTTACGAAATTTAATTTATTTACTAGCCATGTTTAGCTTTTTATCCTGTAAATCAACCCTCGAACTCCGAACCGTTGAAAAAGTTGATGTTGAGAAATACATCGGAAATTGGTACGAAATTGCCCGGTTACCAAACCGTTTTGAAAAAGGTTTGGAATGTGTGACTGCAACTTACTCATTAAAGGAAAAGGGTAAAATAGAAGTTATAAACAAGGGTTATATCATCGGAAAAATAAACGAGTTTAAAACTGCCAAGGGTTCAGCCTGGGTTCCAGATGCCAACTTTCCCGGCCGTTTGAAAGTGAGTTTCTTTTGGCCCTTTGCCGGAGATTATTACATCATTGCTTTAGAAGAAAATTATAAATATGCTTTGGTAGGCGATCCTTCCAGAAAATATTTATGGGTTCTTTCAAGAACCAAAAAACTCGACGATCTTGTTTTTTCAGAGCTTTTGGAAATAGCCAAAAAAAACGGATTCGAAGTCTCAAATATTCTTAAGATTAACCAGGATTGTGAATAATAATCGATCTATGAAATGGCAAAAGTACTGATAACAGGAGGCACTGGACTTGTAGGGAAACATCTTTGCAGAAGGTTAAAAGACCTTGGTTATGAAGTTTCTGTTTTAAGCAGAAGCAAGCTTAAAAGCACTGAATTTGAAACCTGTTTCTGGGATTTAGATAGTGATGTTATCGACGTAAAAGCTATCAATTCAGCCGATTATATCATTCATCTTGCCGGTATTAATATTGGAGAAAAGCGATGGACAACAAAACGGAAGCAGTTAATTGTTGATAGCAGAATCAAGTCA
>CANNKD010000186.1 GCA_947505205.1 Bacteroidota bacterium
AATGTTACGTCCCAGCTGGCACCCCCGTTAACAGATCGCATAATTGCGCCATAGCAGGCAGCATAAACAATATCTTGATTCGTTGTTACAGGATCTGTGACAATGCGCCAGATTCCCTGAAAAATTTCCTCAAAGTCGGCTGGTGAGCCTACTTGTGTAGAAACCAAAGGTTGCCAGGTTGTTCCATTGTCAATGGATTTGTAAATACCGTTTCCAATTCCAATGGTTCTGGCATTTGTACTGATATTCCGGTCGGTTGTACTGAGAAGTTCGCCCGTTCCGTAATACCAGATGTTATGTTTCCCAGATCTTTTGTCCTGAACCAGACATGTAGCGCTTTGTTCGGCATCAGGAGAAGTGGCTTTGTGCCAGTTTTGCCCGCTATCATTCGATTGCCACATGCCTCCAGAAGCACTGCCGGCAAGAAAATGGCTGGTGTCGTCGATGTCAATAGCGATGCATAACATACGACCACCAATGTTGGCCGGACCTCTCCATGTCCACGACTGTTCTGCATTTTCTGTTTGCTGTTGTAATTTAGACACATAAGAAAGCTCACGAGCACGAATACCTACCGGAATTGCCCCTGTTTGAGGATTCCTGAGTTTCATATATTGGTATTTGGCATGCATAGCCAATAAACTGGCTTTGGGTATTTTTTCTTCTACGCCAAGGGATTTGGAGATGTTTTTTGTTTTGACAATTTCAAATACGCTGTGGTCACACAGGCTGTAAATGGTTAATGAAATGGCTCCAAAAAGCATCAGGAAAAAATAGATCTTTTTCATAAGTCAATTATTTTCATTTGTGAATAATATCATTAAAACCCTATTATTTTGCACTCATTATGTTTGAATAAACCAAACGTCAGATAAAGAGAAACGCATTATTTCATCAACATCATTTTAACTGTTTCAGAATAAACACCTGCAGTAATTTTGCAGAAATATAATCCGCTGGTTAAGAACCTTCCATCAAATTGTACGTAATAAACTCCTGGATTCAGTGTTTTGTTTACAATTGTTTCCACTTCGCATCCGATCATGTCAAATACTACAAGACTTACATTGCTTGTTTTTGTTATTTTAAATTTTAAAGTTGTAATTTGATTGAACGGGTTTGGATAATTTTCAATGAACAAAGACTTCGGAATCACCTCTTCACTTATATTATTTATTCCAATCGATTCGCCACCCGATTCGATAAAACGCTGATGAAATTCCTGAAAATACAGGTTATTGATTCTCGCATCGAAGATGGTTAGTGAGTTTTCGTCATTTCCTGTATCAGCAGGGACTTCCCAATTATAGGAACCTGTTGAAAGAATCTTATTTCCCCACGTTGTGTTCGCATCAATCAATAAATACTTGTGGTGAATTAATCCTGAAAGCGTGTCGAGAAATACATCAGCATGAGGATTCCATGTATTTGGTACCGCCAGGCCTTTCATGCGTGGGTAAGCGCTGTTTGGAAGCGTGGAGTTGGCAAAATCAAACACACCTTTGACCTGCTTGCCATTATTAAATGCAGTTTGCAATGCAGCTTCAACAACAGGCAACTCAAATTTCAACATGCTGAAGAATAAACTATGTATTGGTTTGGTAAGAATAAGATTTTTAAGAAAAACGGAAACGCTGTCTGAAGGGGAAAAATACACTTCCACTCTTTTAGCTGCAACATTCAGAATATGTGGAGTATTATCTATTTTCTGTGCTCCGAATCTTGCTCGCAGCGCGTTATACTTATCGGTGTGTGAACCCCACATTTCTTCAAATTCTCGTGTATAAACGGCGCAAAGTGATTCGTCCTGAACAAGAATTATATTGTTTTTATCAGAATGAAACTGCGGATGTGAAACATTGGTGGAGCCTGTCCACAGGAATTTATTGTTTGGATTGCTGTTGTACCTGTAATCAAATATCCAGAATTTGTTGTGCATAGAAAATGTGGTATCATATTCTCTTCGCAACACAGGTATTCCATGTGCACGCATGGAATCTATCTGTGGTGTATAAGCCGTGTGGTTATAAATGAACCTGATTCTCACCCCGCGGTTTTTTGCTTTTATCAAAGCATTTGTAATTGAGGTATAATATGAAAATCCCCAGAGCGTAATATCAATGCTGTATTTGGCGCTGTCAATCTGTTTAACGAAAAGGTGTTCGAAGTTCTGGTTGCCGTTTGCGTGTTCTCCAGTGCTAACAGATATATCAACGCTGTGATTAAAGTAAACCTGAATTGTGCCGGAAGACAATGATTTGGTTACAAAGTATCCTGAGTCAATGGTTGAACCACCCTGATTTTGTGAGATAACATTGTATTTATAAATAGTGGCCGACTGAAGATTGCGTATGGGTACAATATGATTTGTTACCTGTGCAGTATAATACATTGAATCAATAAAAATGAGTGCCTGGTAATTTGAATCCGGAGCCATCCATCTAATTTTTGAATCCGCAGGTAAATCTGTTGACCAGCATAAGGTTACACCGGTTTGCGTGATGCTGTCATACGTAAGATTTGATATGAAAGGAGCGCGTATTTGACAATTACAATTATCAATATAAAAGGTATTGATAGCTATCAGTAAAATTGCAAATATGTAAATTGATTTTTTCAAACTATCATTTTTATCCAATTAAATAAAAAACCGCTGGTACCATAACGATACTTAATACAATATGTGCCATAACCAATGCTGATGCAGTATCTGGAGCACAATCGTATTGTTTGGCGAATACGGGACCAAGAACTGCAGAAGGCAAAGAACAGACTAAGACCAAAACCTGTGTCTGCAAGGCTGATAAATTATATAATGTTGCCTGAACGTGCGCAATCAATGGTTGGAAACCCATTTGAATAAGTGCTGAAATAACAAATAAAGGAATAATTCCCTTCAGGGAAATGAACTTCAATTGCAATGATAATATCAGACATGCCAAAATTGTCAATGCACCGTTTATCATTTTCAGTGCTTCAAAAAAAGGTTCTATATAACTATGTTCTCTGTCGAAAGGGATAAATGAAAAAACCATCCCCAAAACAACTGAAACAAAAATCGGGGATTGGAAGTATGACCACGATAGGACATTTTTAATACTTGATAGTTCGAATTTGTCACCAAAAAATATTGCAATAGCCGGGCCAAGGATAAACATCGGCAAACCAACTCCTAATTCACTCAAAAGAACCGCATCAGCCATTGCTTCGGGATTGTTTTGAAATGAAAAAGCTATGAATGGGTAACCAATAAGCGCCGATGATCCAAAGGAAGAAGTTAGCATTAAAGCTCCTGTTTTGGCTCGGGAAAGCTTTAGTAAGCGACCCAATCCCCATGCCAAAAGCATTGACAAAATACCAGCAACAAATACTGCAAACACCAATAAAAATTGATTGCTCTTTATGGGTGTAGCCGATAATTGAAGAAAAATAACAGCAGGAAGAACGGCTTTTGTCAATAGGTTTGAAAAAACTTTTCCATCCTCTTCCTTAATTATTGAGAATTTCCGAAGTAAAAGACACAGTAATATGACTATAATAAAGGCAAAAACAGTTTCAAAAACCTGAAGATTCATTGTTTTATGATATTACAAAGTTATTTTTATACCGACATTTAGCCCGACACTACCAAAAGGAAAGCTTTCTTTAAGTTCTTTTCTTGGTTCTGTATGGGTATATGGCGTGTTGGTATCCGTTGTATAACTATCAACAAAATCAACTTCCTTTTCACTTGTTGTCAAATCAGGCAAGCGGTCGGTACCATCTATTGTTGATTTAGTTAATCTCCCTTGGGTTGGGGAATAAGATAAATTTACCATGTTGATTTCGCCAAACAATGAAAGCTTTTCATTCAGATTATACATTATACCTGCCCCGGCGTTTAATCCCAGGGCTATTCCTCCGCTTAATTCCATTTTCTCTGAAATGACATTTCCTCCGGCAGATGTGTAATCATCTTCGTACATAATTTTACCGAAACCAATAATCAAACCTAGTTTTGCATAAGGATTAATTTTTTCAAAACCACAGGAAATGACAAAAGATGGATTAATTCTCAACATATTTGCCGATAAACTGTTATTTCGTAAACTACCATACAATGTCTGTTCTGTTTTTGTTTTTGCGCCCAGCAAGTATGAAACACCCAGTTCGGCTCCAATATTTTTATTGAACATATATCCAACTGCGCCTTCAAAAATCAATCCTTTTCCCAGCGATGTTTTTACCTGCTCTTGTGTGGATGAAGCCGTATCAATTGAAAAATTAGTAAAGTTGAAATAGTCTATATTCTGCGAACTCATTTGAAGTCCGTAACCGGCACTAATTTTCGTGTAAATGCCTTGCGAATAAATCCTGTCAGAAAGCAGCGATGCTGCTAAAACCATGAGTGCTATTGCAATTTTTGTTTTCATAAATACTTAATATTAAATGATTTACTGTTATTTTTGGTTTGTTTAAAAAAATGAACTTATCTACCCTATTCTCTAATGCAACGAACTGAGAAGCCATGGTTCTTTGGATAATTTTGATATTGAATTGCGGAATTATCGAAGTTCATCCAAATGGCTGATGCATCTGTGCCTGCCTCAGTTGATGTCCAAAACATGCCGGTTTCACCAATACTACCAAAACTACCGCCCCAACGTGCACCACCTGGGTATGCAGTAAATAAAAGCTGATTAGTTGCTCCGGTATTTGGCGACCACCAATGTAAGGTGCCAACATCTTTAAGTGCACCGGCAGCAGTACTCTGACCACCAGCTGCATGCACAAGTGTTTCCCATTCATCTTGTGAGGCCACATGCCATCCTGTTGGTGCTAATCCCCTTGGGTCGTTTACGGCATACCAATTGTAAAGCTTGCCATAATCATTAGGCCCGTTGTTATATTCGCAGTAAGCTCCTGTTGTGAGGTTTTGCCAGGCATTGTTGTCAGTTACTTTTGGAATAGCATCACCGTTTCGGTATTGTGTAACATCAAGGTTTTGGTTGGCCCAAACATCTGGTCCAATATACACCCAATTGCTGAATTCATTGATATTTACCAGAGTTTTCACAAGGTCGTTAGGAACAGCACCATCATCAGAACCACCAGCAAAATTGACAAATACTACACCTACATTATGCCATATTGTACCTGAAAGCAAAAATGAATTTATTGCCGGGTTGATAACGGATGCAATATACTCAAGAGATGTTCCCTGTACGTCCTGTTCACCGCTGGTAAAGTTTAGGTAATAGCATCTTTCAGGATATGGTTCGGTATGCGCCTTTGATAAACAAGCCTTAATCTCCGAAATTTTAGTATCAAGACTTACTGTGTTCAGTGAATAATGGTCCTGAACGTAAACGTATTCATATCCTCCGGTTGAACCAAAACTGCCTGTTGTGTTATCGTTCCACATCAAAGGCAAGCCCATTTCATAGCCGTGTGTGCCCCAAAATTGACGGACTATGACAACTTTACCTCTTACATCCCCAAGCGTGGGTATATAATCACCCATCCAAAATCTATCGGGATACGACCAGTTTAGATAGCCCATCACTCCATTTGCAAATGCATCATCGCCTCTGTTGGAATGCTCCTGTTTTATCATAAACACAACTGTTTCGGTTGGATGAGCAGTTAAAAAATCAAGGGTAGGTCGAATCAGGTCATTGAAATTTTTATGAAGATAATAAGGGCCGTGAAACACTGTCATTGTCCCATCATCATCATTCAGTCGAATGTCGAACCATCTTACGCCTAACATCAATTGATTTGCAATGCGGAAATCCTGCGCGATTGTTAAATTAGTCAGTGTCCCTTGCGCAGATGTGTGAAGGTCGGCTCCGCAATCATGGGTACCCGGGATGGTTATTTCGGACAAATATTTATCGTTGTTAATATATTTCATCCAGTCGGGATAAATATAAGGCAACGCTCTGTCGGGACCAATTGGATCTGCACCTACACCATCATTATGAATCGGGTCTTTTTTACACGAAGTAATCAAAAGCAGGCTGCAAAAAAGAAAGGCTGCAAACACAGCAAGGCTTGGAGATGTTTTCATTGTATTCCTTTATTTGATTTGTACTTATAATTCTCTGATCCTATTCTCAAATTCCTTTTTACTGGAATTTTTGAGAATAACATTGGTATATTTATTTATATCAATATTATACTCCTCTTTTTTATAACTTGTCAATAACAAA
>CANNKD010000187.1 GCA_947505205.1 Bacteroidota bacterium
ACTTTGATAACATTCGAGAGCTTTTTCTGTGTTTCCGGTTATTTCATATATTTCTCCTGATTTCAAGCTTGCATTTGCCACAAAATAAGAAGTCGAATTTTCTTCTAACTGAATCACATACTGATAGTTAATGATCGCATTATCGAAATATTTTAACCCATGATAAATTCGTCCAAGACGATAGAAATACTCCATTTTTAACTTGAGATTGCTATCTTTTTGAAGATATTCGGCTTTTTGCATCACCAGTAATGCACTTTGGTAATAACCACCATCAAATGATAAACGGGCTTTTAAGAGATCGACATTGGGAATGATTTGTTTTTTTGCCTCCAAAACAGCTTGCTTATCGGCCTCCACTTGTCCGGAAGCTTGCTTTTCAACCTGATTCATCCAATCTTTATATTCTTCATGATTATCTTTGAGCAAGGCGATCCAGGCTAATTTTCGAATGGCATCCTGTCGGTAATTCATTCCTTTAAAGGACGAGATAAACTCCGAATAATATAAAGCGGAATTCGTATCCAACTTTCGAAGCATCGTTTCAGCCTGCAGATAATCCAAATAATGGAAAGGATAATAATCTTTTCCATTCGGCCTGTTTTGCAAGGTTTTATGGGCATGATCATTCTGTCCGGTGCGCATTTCGATTGTTGCTTTTAAGAAACAAAGCAGCAAATTGGTTGTATCAGCCTTGTTTAAATATGGTAAAAGTGTCAGAGATTCTTCAGGATTTGCCAAAAGATTAAGTTGTGCAAAACCTAAAAAGAACAAAGTCTCAACTTGGAGATGTTGGTACTTTTCAATTTTCTGACATTGATCCAGCACATCCTTCATTTCATAAATCCCTTGCATTACATCACCGTTCATTCCCGCTAAACTTACAATCCAGTGATATTCATCAGGAATGCTACCAACGAGTGCATGTAACAGACCAAGCATCAATGTATTAGGCAAATATTCGGGATAAATTTTCTCATTTTCTTCAAGTTGTATAAATGCTCTTCTCAACTCAAATGCGGCAGTATAATACTGCCCGAATTTCATGCGGGCAAAAGCCCATTGGATATTGATACTTGCCAACGACCAAAGATATTCAGGTGATTCAATCTTTGTTTTCTCTAAAACCCTGATTCTCTTTTCTTTATTTACTTGAAGTTGATTAAAAAGTTGTTCATCTTCTGAAATAAAACATTGAAAAAAATCGATATTGTTTTCCAGCACCAAGGGCATTAAGTTCGTTGGATTACTTATTTTTTCTGATTCTAAAATCTTTTCTCCTTCTTCCAAACGAAGTGCAATGATATGATTGTATGCTTTCATGCAATTTGCATTGAAGACAAACTGCTGCGAGAAAACACAGATTGAAAACATATTGAAAAGAATGATAAAAGCAAACTGTTTGATCATCTGGTAAAAATACAAAAAGGGAGCATCTGCCGACACTCCCTTTTCAATTATTACTAAGTTCTATTAAGAATATCTTTCGGCAATCTCCTGATCTACAAGGATTCGACCGCAATAATCGCAAACAATAACTTTTTTATGAACACGAATATCGAGTTGATGCTGAGGTGGAATTTTGTTAAAACATCCTCCGCAGGCATCGCGTTCAATTTGCACAACGGCTAAACCGTTACGTGCATTTTTACGGATTCGTGAATAAGCCAATACCAAACGATCTTCAATCATTTCCTGACTTTTCTTCGATTTAGTCATCAACTCCTGCTCATCTTTTTCTGTTTCTTCAATAATCGATTGCAATTCTGCTCTTTTGATATCCAAATCAGAGGATCTCTCGGTAAGACGTGCTTTTGATGTCGCAATTTGTGCTTCAACTTCTTCGAGTGAACCGGTATATTCACGGATTCTCTTTTCGCACAATTGAATTTCCAGATTTTGAAACTCAATTTCTTTCGAAAGTGAATCATATTCTCGGTTGTTGCGAACGTTTTTGTGCTGTTCTTCGTATTTGGCGATTAGATTTTTACAATCCTTTATTGCCGACTTTTTTTCGTTCAATGAATTGTTAAATTCGACAGCTTCGTTCTCAAATTTCTCAATCCTGGTTTCCAAACCAACGACTTCGTCTTCCAGATCCTGCACTTCGAGTGGAAGCTCTCCACGAATGATTCTAATTTTATCTATCTGCGAATCAATTTGTTGAAGCGTATAAAGCGCAACCAATTTTTGTTCAACACTTACTTCATGCTGATCATCGTGATGCAGATGACTGTTCTTTTTCTCTATCGCAGATTTTTTCTCAGTTGCCATACAAATAATTACTTTTTAATAAAATAACACACCGCATTGGTATTTATTTCCGATTTAAGGACTGCAAAGGTAGGAAATTTTTTCTGTATGATTTCAACAATCAAATCTTTTGTGAATTGTTCTGTTTCAAAATGTCCGGCATCAACGAGTAAAATCGTACCATCGGCTTCAAAAAAGTCATGATATTTCAGATCAGCAGTAATAAAGACGTCTGCTTTTACTGATTTTGCTGTATTAATCAGAAAGGCACCCGACCCACCGCAGACAGCGACTGTTTTAATGTTTTTATTTATCCTTGCTGAATGTCGGATCCAATCTGTTCCAAATATCGAACTGACACTTGAAAGAAACTCATTTTCGGTAACTTCAACGTCTAATTGGCCGATAATTCCGGCACCCACATTTTGAAATGAATTCTCCAAAGGATAAATATCATAGGCAACTTCTTCATAAGGATGCGCTTGTATCATTGCTTTCACTACAGATTGCATGTTAAAAACAGGCGTAATCATTTCAATGCGACATTCAGGTTCTTCATGCAAAACATTTTTCTGTCCGACAAAGGGAGTTGCAAGATCATTGGCCCTAAAAGTACCTATCCCTTTTACATTATAACTACATGAGTCATAATTTCCAATATCTCCTGCACCGGCAACAGCCATGGCCTGCCGAACTTCAACGACATAATCAACAGGGCAAAAAGTGACAATCTTTTTTAACATTCCGGATACCGGTTGCAAAATTTTGGTTGAATGAAGCTTCAACTTCTGAGCAATTTTGAAATTTACACCTTGAATGCTGTTGTCAAGATTGGTATGCATTGAAGCAATCGCAATATTATGTTGGATTGCCAGTATCACTACACGTTCGACAAAACTTTTCGATACTATCTTCTTCAAACCTTTGAAAATGATTGGATGATGAGAAATAATTAATCCGCAATTAGTTGTAATTGCTTCATTTACAATATCCTCTGTAACATCAATACAAACCAGTACCTTCGAAATCTCTGATTCTTCATCGCCAATAATCAAACCGGAGTTGTCATACGATTCTTGTAATGACAAGGGCGCAATTTTTTGAATACAATCTAATATTTCCTTAATTTTCAATTTCATAAAGAGATTCCACTGTTAATTTATTGTCACATTCTTTAATTTAAAATATGCTTACAAACCAATTTCATCAACCATAATTAATAACCAATCGAGCTATTTATTGTTAAAATATGAGAAATATCAACGGTTTCCAGTATAATTTAACGCACAAAAATACAACATATTAACAAATGATGATTTACAGCTCTTTGCAACAAAAAAAATCAAATTTTCGCAGAAGTGCATCAATAATTGAAGTTAGAAAAAAATCTTTACTTTAGCGAATAATTAAGACATTAGATGAGAGTTTTACTGTTGCCGTTTGCCTTTATTTACAAACTAATCTTGTTAATCAGACACCTGATGTTTGATATTGGTGTTTTTAAAAGTGAACGATTCAAAACTCCTGTAATTTGTGTTGGCAATCTGTCGTTTGGTGGCACAGGTAAAACACCTCATATTGAATATATTACGCGATTATTACAACACGAATATAAAGTTGCCATTTTAAGCCGGGGTTATGGACGGAAAACCAAAGGTTATATTAAAGCTCAGCAAAATACAGGTTATCAGACAATTGGTGATGAACCTCGTCAATACCTGAATAAATTTAAAGAAATCGAGGTGGCTGTTGATGAAAACAGGGCAAGAGGAATCACAAATTTGCTCAAACAAGATAATAAACCCGATGTTATTTTACTTGATGATGCCTTTCAACACAGATCTGTAATTGCCGGACTGAATATCCTTCTTACTGATTATCATCAACTTTATCCACAGGATCATCTTTTTCCAGCCGGTAGATTACGCGATGTGAAGTCTGCTGCCCATCGTGCCGACATCATCGTCGTTACTAAAACACCCAAAGTCTCCTCTCCGTTTATTAACCGTCAACTTACAGCATTATTAAAACCGAAGCCACATCAAAAACTTTTCTTTTCCTATCTTTCCTATGAACGATTTGTTCCTGTAATTTCAAAATCACAGGTATTTATACCTCAATCAATCGGTACAATTTTGTTGTTTTGTGGAATTGCCAACCCTTACCCATTGCAAGAATATTTGCAAAATAAATGCAACGAACTCATTCTGATCGATTTTCCGGATCACCATAATTTCTCTGAAAAAGATATTCAATCAGTTATTAAACAATACGATAGCATCTTAGGGAAGAAAAAAATTATCCTCACAACAGAAAAAGACGCTATGAGATTAATAGATTCTGCCTATCTTCGCTGGTTCGAAGGAAAGCCGTTTTTTTACATTCCGATATCGGTTAGATTTCACTCCGAAAAAGAATCGAATTTTGATAAAGAAATTATAAATTATGTTAGAAAAAATCACCCAAACAACTGATTATATAAATAAAATCGTCAATTGGCAGCCAGAGATTGGCGTTATTTTGGGAACTGGATTAGGCGAACTTGTCAATGAAATTGATATTGAATTCGCGATCCCATACGCTGAAATTCCAAACTTTCCGGTTTCAACTGTTTATGGGCATCAGGGAAGATTAATCTTTGGTGAATTGAGTGGCAGAAAAATCATGGCCATGCAAGGTCGTTTTCATTATTATGAAGGTTATACAATGCAGGAAGTCACATTTCCTGTACGAGTTATGAAAATGCTTGGCATCGAACTCCTTATCGTATCTAATGCCAGTGGCGGTCTGAATGCTGATTTTGCTGTTGGCGACCTGATGCTCATAAGCGATCACATAAACCTGATGCCAAATCCGCTAATCGGGCGAAATGATGACCGTTTAGGACCTCGGTTCCCCGATATGAGTAAATCGTATGATGAAGAAATACTGACACTTGCAAAGAAAGTGGCTATCAAAAACGGACTTAAAGTGCATGTGGGTGTTTATGCTGCTGTTACCGGCCCAACATTCGAAACACCAGCTGAATATTATTATATCAACACGATAGGTGCCGATGCAGTTGGCATGTCAACTGTTCCTGAAGTGATCGTAGCACGCCACAGTAAATTGAAGGTTTTTGCTGTTTCAGTTATTTCTGACCTTGGGGTTAAAGGAAAAATTGTTGAAGTTTCGCATGAAGAGGTCATTGATGCAGCCGCTGCTGCACAGCCAAAAATGACCATGTTAATCAAGGAATTGTTGAAAGAAAAGGTTTTGCAAACAGCATTTGTTTAAATCCCTAATCATTTCGCATGACCAAACCGCCTACAAAAATTTATTTCGCGTCTGATTTCCATTTGGGAGTTCCCGATCATGATAGCAGTCTGACTCGCGAAAAAAAACTTGTTCGTTGGCTCGATATTGTAAAAGAAGATGCTTCCGAAATCTTTTTAATGGGCGATATATTCGATTTCTGGTTCGAATATTCCACCGTTATCCCAAAAGGATATGTTCGTTTGTTAGGTAAAATTGCCGAAATAGCTGATAGTGGCATTCCCGTTCATGTATTCAGAGGCAATCACGATGTGTGGGCGTTCGACTATTTACAAAAAGAACTTGGCATTAGCTTGTACCGCAAACCAATTGTACGGAATTTTGGAGAAAAACGCTTCTATTTGGCTCATGGCGATGGTTTAGGACCCGGTGATAACGGATATAAATTTCTGAAAAAAGTATTTGAATTAAAATTTAATCAATTTATTTTCAAATGGTTACATCCAGATATTGGCACACG
>CANNKD010000188.1 GCA_947505205.1 Bacteroidota bacterium
CTTTTGCTAATATTTCTTCCTGTACATTTCTAGGAGCTTCAGAGTAATGGTCGAACTCCATGGTTGAAGTTGCTCTACCTGATGACAATGTTCTTAGTTGTGTAACATATCCAAACATTTCTGCCAATGGAACTTTTGCCTTTACAACTGAAGCACCTGCTCTGGTATCCATTCCTTCCAAATGTCCTCTGCGCTTATTCAAATCCCCGATAACATCACCCATATTCTCTTCCGGGGTAATCACCTCAATCTTCATAATAGGCTCCAACAATACCGGACTCGCTTTACGTGAAGCTTCTCTGAAAGCAATCTTGGCAGCAATTTCAAATGACAAGGCATCCGAGTCAACTGCGTGGAATGAACCATCAAATAATCTCACTTTTAAACTTTCAACTGCATATCCGGCCAATACACCATTTTGCATGGCTTGTCTGAAACCTTTTTCAACAGATGGGATATATTCTTTTGGAATAGATCCACCTACAATTTCGTTCACAAACTCCAATCCCGGTTTGTCTTCAGTACCCGGTGTCAATTCAAATGTGATATCGGCAAATTTACCGCGACCACCTGATTGTTTCTTGTATACCTCGCGGTGAGTAACCGGTTTGGTAATTGTTTCTTTATAAGATACCTGAGGAGCTCCTTGATTACATTCCACTTTGAATTCACGTCTTAAGCGGTCAACAATGATTTCAAGATGCAATTCACCCATTCCGGAAATTACAGTCTGACCTGTTTCTTCGTCGGTATGAACTTTAAATGTAGGATCTTCTTCAGCTAATTTGGCCAATGCCATTCCTAATTTATCAGAATCTGCTTGTGTTTTAGGTTCAACAGCCAATCCAATTACCGGCTCAGGAAAATCCATTGCCTCCAAAACGATTGGATTTTTTTCTTCACAAAGCGTATCACCTGTTTTAATATCCTTAAATCCAACAACCGCTCCAATATCACCGGCACCTAAATGATCAACAGGGTTTTGCTTATTCGCATGCATTTGGAATATTCTGGAAATACGCTCTTTGTTACCACTTCTGGTATTGTAAACATAAGAACCAGCATCTAACATTCCTGAGTAAACACGTATAAAAGCTAATCTACCTACAAAAGGATCCGTTGCAATTTTAAATGCAAGCGCAGTGAAAGGCTCTTTGTAATCAGGTTGACGGGTAATTTCTAATCCGGTATCAGGATTGGTTCCGGTAATGGTACCTTTATCGATAGGACTAGGCATTAATTCCATCACCAAATCCAACATAGTTTGTACACCTTTGTTTTTGAAAGATGAGCCACAAACCATAGGAACTATTTTCATATCAATGGTAGCTGCACGAAGCGCTATCAATATTTCTTCTTCAGTAATAGTAGATGGATCGTCAAAAAACTTCTCCATCAATTTATCATCATATTCAGAAACGGCTTCCAGTAATTTTTCTCTCCATTCGGTAGCTTCTTCAAGCATATCTGCAGGAATATCAACAATCTGGTAAGTCATCCCTTTGTCGTGCTCATTCCAAACCATCCCACGGAAGTTGATCAAATCAACCACTCCTGTAAAATGATCTTCAGAACCAATTGGTAACTGCAACGGAACTGCATTGCTACCCAACATGGTTTTAACTTGTTTCACTACGTTTAAGAAATCAGCACCTGAACGATCCATTTTGTTCACAAAACCGATACGGGCAACATTGTAGTTATTTGCTAAACGCCAGTTAGTTTCTGATTGCGGCTCAACCCCGTCAACAGCAGAGAACAAAAACACCAATCCATCCAATACACGCAAAGAACGATTTACCTCAACGGTAAAATCAACGTGACCGGGAGTATCGATGATATTAATATGATAATTATTGTTGCGGTATTTCCAGAACACAGTAGTTGCAGCAGAGGTAATTGTTATACCACGCTCTTGCTCCTGAACCATCCAGTCCATAGTAGCTGCACCGTCATGTACTTCACCAATCTTGTGGTTAACACCAGAATAGTAAAGGATACGCTCAGTTGTTGTTGTTTTACCAGCATCAATATGAGCAGCAATACCTATGTTTCTTGTATATTTTAAATCGCGGGCCATTAAGGTTTTTTCTCTTTATTATTAGCTAATTTTAAAATGTGAGAATGCTTTATTGGCATCTGCCATCTTATGTGTGTCTTCACGTTTCTTCACGGATGCACCTTCATTTTTTGAAGCTGCCAAAATTTCGTTAGCCAATTTATCAGCCATTGTTTTCTCTCCACGGTTGCGTGAATACTTAATCAACCATTTCATTCCAACAGCAACTTTACGGTCAGCAGGAACTTCCATAGGAATCTGGAAAGTTGCCCCACCTACTCTTCTTGATTTTACCTCAACGGATGGCATTACATTATTCAATGCTTTTTTCCATACATCCAAACCACGCTCCTGTGCTTTTGCTTCTACTTTATCTAACGCACTGTAAAAAATTGCATAAGCGGTAGTTTTTTTACCTTCCCACATTAAGTTATTTACAAAGCGGGTTACCAATACATCACTGAATTTTGGATCAGGTAACAAAATATGCTTTTTAGCTCTTGATTTTCTCATCTTATTATATGCTTAGGCTCGACTGACTATTTTTTACCTTTTGCTTTTGCTTTTGGATCAACCACAGCACCTGGTTTAGGTTTTTTAGTTCCGTATTTTGAACGTCTCTGATTTCTGCCGGCTACACCTGCAGTATCTAAAGCTCCACGAACAATATGGTAACGTACACCCGGTAAATCTTTTACCCTGCCACCTCTAACCAATACGATAGAGTGTTCTTGCAGGTTATGACCTTCACCTGGAATATAAGCGTTAATCTCATTTCCATTGGTTAATCTTACACGTGCCACTTTACGCATTGCCGAGTTAGGCTTCTTAGGAGTTGTTGTGTACACACGGGTACAAACACCTCTGCGTTGAGGACAAGAATCAAGAGCTGGTGATTTGCTCTTGGTTGAAACATCGTTGCGGCCCTTACGAACCAATTGTTGAATAGTAGGCATATCTTACTGTTGTAATACCAATTATAATCTTAAAAAACGGGAGGGCAAAGGTAATGATTTGATCGTAGCGAAGCAAGTGCTCGACAAAAAATAGTTATAAATATTATAAATATCGTTTGCTGAGCGGGTTACAACGTTAAAAGTTAACCATCAGTCTTATTCCTGAATTTTTCCCTTAAAAGGGCTGCAAACGTATGCTTATTTGATTTAATAACCAAACCTTCTCCGAAAAAACTTTCAGATTTTCACAATTTTAGGTGGTTTTTTTGCCCGGGAAACCGATTTTCCCTACCCATTTATCCATAAAAAACCTCCCCGTTTTTGGCGGGGAGGTTTTCAAAATAAATTTCTGATCCTATTGTTTTACAAGCTTAATTGCCTGTTTTCCATTTATTTGCACAAAATAAATCCCGGACTTTAATTCAGAAGAAAGGTTAATTTCATTTTTCCCAATCTTATTGAATTGTTGATTTCCAACTAATTTGCCCTGAATATCAAATATTTTGATGTCCGTGGTTTCATTTGAAATTAAGTCGGCATAAATTTTATTGGTAAATGGATTAGGATACACTTTTACATCATCACCTAAAACATCCGCCTGATTTACATTTACAATATTTGAATTTACAGAGTTACCGTCAAAATCAACTTGTCTTAAACGATAGTATAAGTTACTTACACCTGCTCTTGCAAATGCTGATGCATCTACTTTGGTGTAGTTAGTTGTTGTTTTGCTGTTTCCTTTTCCATCTACAAATACTACATCTTCGAAGTTAATTCCATCCATTGAACGCTCCATCATGAATCCTTTATTATTGGTTTCAGACGCTGTAGCCCAATTTAATTGAACATCTCCATTCATATTTCTAGCATTGAAGAATAACATAGATACTGGTAATGGATTCACTGAACTGTTTCCACCCACACCAAACTGGCCATAAGCGGTAATACCAGTTCTGCTAAGCACAGGAGCAGCATTGCTACCGGTTGTGGCAGCATGAGTTCCATTCAAGGCCCAGGCAGTTGAAGCAGTAGCTCTGTTCATTAAAATCAACTGAGCATAGTTTCCAACACCTTTAAATCCTGATGCATTAAATGTACCGGTATAAGTTCCACCTGCACTGGTACTAGATAAAGTCCAAACCCCAGTTTCACCCACTCTGTCGGCAGTTACTGTGGCCACTGCGTCCGTAACCGGTAAGCCAGTTGTTCCGGGAGCACCGCTTGTGAAAGCTGCCGTTAATGATCCTAAAGTAGTGGGAACTGTTGTGTAGTTAAGCAATACTCTTCTATCCACTCCATTGGTATCAGCCATTGGGAAAGTGTAAGAGGTGGTTCCTGTTTTCAACCAACGTTTGAAAGTTCCTGCTATTCGTCCGGTTCCGGTCAAGCTTCCTGCATTAATGATATCTGTTCCCAAACCTAAAACCATGGTTCCTGTAATTATACCTCCGTTTGCACCTAAGGTCAAAGTATCGGAGGCCACAAACAAATTACCGGGAGTTGATGGGGTTGAATTTAAAACAGTATTGGTTGAAAGTTCAATCACTCTCACAGTTGCTGCCGGTATATTGCTTACATTGGTCATGGCCCCTGAGCTAAAGATAATCTTGTCGCCAGGGTTTCTTAATACGCGGGCTGGAGTCCAGTTGGCAAATGTTTGCACATCTGTTGTGGTGGTACCATTCCAGGCATAAGCAGAAGAAGCATAAGGCTGAATATTGATGGTATAATCTTCTGTTTCTCCCCATGTATATGTACCACAAGCTGGAGCTGTTGAACCTTCCACATAAACAATACGCAGGCGGGTATTTCCAATAGTTGCAGTAACAGGAATGGTAACAACACCCCCTCGGATGGCATTGTTGCTGCCACTGGTATAACTTGAAGTATAAACATTCTCTCCGGCATCTGTTAAGATTCCGTTTTGGTTATAATCTATATAAGCTGCAACAACCTCTCCGTAGAATCCACCGCAGGTTCCAATAGTAACTGCTAAAGTTACATCATCACCCAAATGGACTGTTGTTGGAGCAAGGCCGGTATAATTTGCATACATCTGAACAACAGAACCAGTTCCGGGTGCCAGGGTAGTGCAAGTTGAAGAGTTGTTTAAATATCCAAAGGACACTCCCCAGATTTCTTCATCACCTGTTGAAGTAGCAGCAGAGGCACAATACGGGGCTCTTATTTTTCTATTTCCTGCTGGAGCTCCTGAAGTTGGTGTTTGAGGAGTACCGTCAATCGTAATTCCTGATATTTCCAAATCCACTGAGTCACCCACAATTGCGCCAACCGGTACATCATAAGTAACCCAGAAATAATTGGCCCCATTTATCAAGGCTTGGGTTCCGCCCACGCTGAAGCTCCCGCTTGGGGCTGTTGAAACAGAACCAAACTGAGTTGTGGTAGCAAAACTATTGCTGCTTCCGGTATAGTAAACCTTTGCATTGCTGATATTTGTTGACACGCTGCTTGAACCATTTGTGTTCAAGGCTAAATTGGTACAGTTGATTCCTGAACCGGTAGCACTTGTATTTACAACAACTTTTAACATTTGGTTGTTTGAACTTCCCTGTTCAATTTTTGTTAAATCAGGATGGGAAGCTACAGAGCTCACATAAGTCATTGGAATTGTAATTTGAATATTGCCTGCCGGTGCACTTACAGTTGGTAAACGGTAAGCTCCAATAATTTGAATACTATCAAACCTGGCATCCACAAAGGTGGAAGTGACACTGGCACCTGATGAAATATCATAAGCCAACCAGTAATTGTTGGTATCACTTTCTAAACCCGAAATGGTATCATTTACAGTAAATACCATGTTTCCACTTGGTGAATAAATGGTGCCTACCAGACTGTTGGTATTAAAACCGGTATTGAGGGTTTTGTACAATTTAGCTGCCACAATACTAGTTACATTGGTAGTACCAGCGGTATTGAAATTCATGGAAGTTGAAACTGCTATCCCACA
>CANNKD010000189.1 GCA_947505205.1 Bacteroidota bacterium
CAGCTAATGTTTCTCTTTCCTTCACCGCCTCTAAGGCTACCTGAGTTTTGAATGACCCGGTAAATACTCTTCTACTTCTTTTCATAATACTGGTAAATTTATTAGTTTTTTCAACTTAACCAGTGGTCCGAATTTTGGGGAGTATTATACTGTTTCGGAATTCCTTTTCGTACCGATACAGGTTTTTAATGGCATTGTTATCGCGGTTTAGCACAAAACCTTTATCTTCAGCAAAACCACGTTTATCTATTTCCTGATTCAGCGTTGCAAAGAAGAGATTTTGCAGAATAGCACGATAATAATTGTTTTGAGTTTCGCTTTCAGCATCAAAGTCCATGAGAATTTCCGACAGTGCATTGGTTTCAAAAAGCTCATTACGAATCAAGCCCTTTTGTTTCAAAAACCAAACAAAAATCAATCGGGTTATTAGTCTTATTATATTCTCAGAATTGTATTTCTCATCATCGCTATCATCAGCTACATCATTGGGGAATGATACGTTTTTTATTGCCCAAAAATACCAGTCGGAAAGTTCTTTGTAAAAATCCTTTGTAAGTTTTTCAACACTGAATGCCTGTTGGATATTATCGAGAGATTCAAACTTGCAAGCTCCTATTCTCTCAATAAAAGTGCGGTTGGTTTTGGCATCAGGTTCAATAAAATAGGTATATCGTTTCCAGGGAGTAAATTTTTGAGTTTTATCTCCGTAATTTCTACGAATAAAACTAAAGCGAAATTTTCCGGTTTGGTCATAAAAAACAAATACTGCTCCGTCCTGAAAGTCTTCCTTCAATGCTTTTTTGGCTATTTCATATTGTGCTTTTTTTGAACTTCTGGAGGTTAACTCACCCTGATATTCACAGGTAAATACCATGAGTTTATCTGTATTGTCGTATTCAATTTCACCCAGCTTTATCAGATTGTCGAATTTATCAAAGGTTGAAACAATTTCAGATAGGTCTTCTTCATAATCTACAAATGTAGCGTTCCGATCTCTGAGAAAATTAATCAATTTGCTGTTTGAAAATGCCGAAATCAAAGATTCAATCATAGAAGGTTGTTTTGTGGGATAATAAACAGAGTTTATATCGTCAAGTGCACGCGTTTGAACTTTACGATTCAAATTATAATACAGTATTTCAGTGAGTTATTTATATTTTAACATTTATATGAAACACTAAAGTAGCAATTTTTTAAAGATGTGGGTGATAAGAAAATAAAAAAGGTTGCCTTGAATCATGGTGTTTATAATGTAAACAGATCAGAAAGATAAGATTTCAAGTAAAAAAAGAATCGAACTGGTCAGCCACACGCATCCCACCAGTTTGTTTCACCTGCCATTCTTTTAAAGAAAAGCCTTGTCCGCTGTGTTCGACTCTTTTACAATTTTCAATGTTTTAAATACTCTTCTTTGGTAATGACGTTTTGTTTCTGAATAGCTTCATGCGTTATGCTGCTATCTTTGTGAGCTAAAAATTCAGGCTTACCCTTGAACTTTACCCATTTAATAATTTCATCATTTACCGGCTCTGTTTTAACAACACAGTCTTCATAGTCATACAAAAAATACATTGGCTCTTTGACTATTTTTTCAATAAATTGTTCGTCTGTCATAGTATTTTATCAATCAAAAGGTAAATCTACCATGTAACCCTTCGCCTCAATTTCTTTTATCTGGTCAAATAGACGCTGCTCTTTCGCGTTTGTTGGGGCTTTTTTGCCTAGGGTCAAATCAATGATTGTACGCTGGTTTTCAGGTAACTTTTCAAAAGTACCTTCTTCCGGTTGAGTTTGTTGTTTTTTTTGTGGTTTTTTGTCCATATTTTTTGATTTAGGTTGTAAGATACATAAATTATTGATTTATAGCTAAGTTATTGAATAATATTTTTCACAAGTGTTTGTAATGTAATCACAAACAATAAGTTACGACAAATAAAGTTAAAAGTCAAGTCTTTCAAATGATGAAAAATATAAATCTTTGATTCATATTTGCGGCATTAAACACTAAAAACAATTTCAATGAAAGAAACACAATTCATCACAAGAAACGGCCGGAGAGAATTAGTTATATCCGACTTTTATAACGAAATCCAACGGCTTTTTGATGTTGAAAAAACATCAAAAACAATCTCTATGCTTTCATTATTGAACACAGCTTGTATGACGAGCTAAAAGAATACTCCGTAAAAAACGACATGGCTTCTCCCGGTGGACATTCTCGAGCTGTTGTTATGTTTAGCTTAATATTTTATCTGAATTTAAGAACAACGGTGGTTGTTGAAAAAGATCCTGATTAATTAACACTTTGGTAGTCCCTTTATAATAATATTCAAAGCGTTTACGAAACGGGAAAAGTAGGGTAATATTTGAGAAATGGTGCAAATGTGGTCCAAATTCACTAAAAACAAAAACGCAACTCCTGAACTTAAAGAAGTTGCGTTTTTATATGTACCCGGAGCCGGGATCGAACCGGCACGAGTGTAACCTCACTGGTTTTTGAGACCAGCGCGTCTACCAATTCCGCCATCCGGGCATGTAAAAGAACGTTGGGAGCGCAAAGATATAAAAAACCTGATCGCCAATTAAAAATATTTTGAAAACGTTTTTTGTCAGTTTACTGCAACTATAATTTGGTTCAATCCTTTACACAACGAACCGAAAAGCCATATTGCTTATGAAAGTTGGCGCGATAGATCGCCGAAACATCATAATGAAGGTAACGATACCATGAATAGTCAGGGTTGTAAGCCGAACTTGTCCACCAGAATCCATCATAACCATCATTGATGAATAAACCGCTGTCATATTCGCGTCTTCCGCCCGGTAAGGCTGTAAACCCACTTGCATTGGTTGCACCGCTATTCGGACTTTTCCAATGTGCGTTTGCTGCTTCTTTTAACTTACCCCCTGCATTGGTTTCATTTCCCAGAAAACCGGTTAGCGTTGACCATTCGGCATCAGTGGCCACATGCCAGCCTTCAGGAGCAATATTGTGGCTGTTCGTCACGGCAAACCAATTATACAACCTGCCCATGGTTGCAATCTTGATTTCATCCATGCTGTTTTCATAATTGCAGTAGGCATCAGTGCTTAAACCAATCCAGGCAGTATTTCCGGTTACTTCAGGTATGGCATCGCCATTCCGGTATCTGGTAGTGCGCAGGTTTTCAGCCATCCATGTTTGTGTGCCAATGGTAATAGTTTTATAGTTGTTACCTTCAATATCAGTAAGCGTTCCATAAGTCAAATCTGGATTGAAGATGGCAGTACTTATACTTGCAGGTAACACATTTATCTTCACGGTTTTGCTGGCTGGATTATACATTGAGGCATCGGTTGGTGTAAAATCAACTTTCAACTCCTGATTATTTCCTTCATTGAGTTTTGTATCTATTGCTGGTGTATAAAAAAAGGTGCCCGGAACATCGGCTGTTGCATTTAGTTGCGTTGTACTCAACAGGGTTCCGAAACTGATGTCAACTGGAGTTTCCCAACTGATTACAGGATCTATTTTTGCAGATTCTTCATCTTGACAGCTGTTCAAAACCGCCACAAACCACAATAATACTAAAAGATATTCAGACTTTGATTTCATTTTATTCATTTAATTTATTTTAGATTTAGCCGAACTTAATCGGGAATAATTTAATTCATTTTATTCCAATACCCTCACCCTCAATCCACTGCTGTGACTCGAAAACTCCGGTGCATAGTAACATTCGATGCGTGCGCGACCATTCGAAAACTCACCAATCTGGGACGCAATCAGCTCATATTCAAACACATATTTTCCTTTTTGAAGATAATCGAAAAAGAAATCCATTGAAGCATCTTTGGTAGTTTGGTAATAGCCCAATCCACCCTTGTATTCGTAGCCAGAGATTACATTCACCGGTTCAAATGAAGCGGCTCGCTGGTCTTTCAAATGCACAAACTCCATATCACGATCTGTTGTAAGGACGATTCTGACAATAATTTTGTCACCGATAGTAATTTGCTGATCATTGACAGAAACGAGTTCTTTTCCATCTTTGCCTATTCTTTCTATAAATAATTCTTTGCTGAGTTGAAGTTGGGTTTTACTTTCCGTAACTTTATTAATATCAATGAAATACTGACGAAAAGCACCACCCCACGACATTGATTTGTTGGGATTATTTACTTCAATAACCGACATTTCAGGTGTGATCTCAGTCGTTTTCCAAACTTTGGTAAACATCGGCGAATTTTCATTAACATCCTTATTTTCAATTATATTCTTACCAACTTTGATTTCAACCGGTTTTGAAGTGTTTATCCAGTCCGAGCCGCGAAACAGCAAGGCATAAATGGCTTCAGCAGTCGCACTGTTTGTCTTCCATCGATTGGTTTGTTTCTGGCTGAGTAACCATGTTCGCATCAGATCAATGTCAGCCGATTTTCCTTCAATTTCTTCAAAAGCATTGATAATCAAGGCTTGTGACTCAATTGGCGCTTCATACCAGCGATATGATGTTGAGCTTTTCCAATACATTCCCAATTCCTTGTTTACAATTGCATGTTGGAGCAACGAAGCAATAATGGCTTTCGCCGCACTTTGTTTTCCAAATCGATCCAACGCCACAGCTGCCATAGCCTGCATGCCTTTATCGAAGGATTTCCAATCCGTTTCGAGGTGTTTCAGTATAAATTCAAAAGCAGGTTGAGTTGTTTCGTTTATAGCTTTATCAGAGAAGAAACTTCTGGCATAGAGATAGTTAAGATGATCCGACTGTAAAGTGTATTTTGTTTCTTGCTTGTTTACAAGCAACTTTTCATAATCATGACGAAGATTTTCATCTAGAAACCCAATTGCAGAAGAAATCATCACATCTATTTCATTTTCATCGGTAAAACCAGCCTTCAAGGTGCTCAATTTACCTAAACCCGCTACAATTCTATTGGTGATATAATCACTTTCGGGCATTCCAGGAAACCATGTCCATGCGCCGTTAACTGTTTGAAGCTGTTTAAGTTGCTTCATGGCTTTCGACACCTCATATTGCATTCTATTGATGTCAAACAACAATGAAATACGATTTTTTTGGTCAGTTTCATCCTTTGCTTCCATCACCCAGGGCGTTTCCTGTAATAAAATTGATTTCAGGTTTTGGTTCTTCTCAAGATTGGAGAGCAATTCGTTTGGATTCTGACTTTTCCATTGCTCAATCACTTTCATGGCACCCGGAATTTGTTCTGCAACAATAGAAGCCAACGTATTGGCATAGAAACGATTATATATGCTTTCTGCATTTTCAAAATCATTGTCAACGAGATATGGCAAAGCCTGAATCGCATACCAACTTGGATTCGAACATAATTGGATTTCGAGTCGCTCAGTTTGTTTCACATCTTTGCTATTCAATGGTTTGAATGTGAATATTTGTTTTGAATTTGGTTTTGTGTTCAAAACCAGACTTTCGGTAACCAATGTTTTCTGCGGCAAAACCGGAATCTGATGTTGTTCGCCATCAGTGAAAGTGCCGGCTGTGGCTGAAAATTTCATTGTAATCATATTTGAACAATTTCCAATAGCAATTTTCCAACGCACATTTTTACTCTGTCCCGGCTCGATCTTTTCAAAGTTTTGTGATTGATTATCCATGAAATATGAGGTAATTTCATTTTCGGAAAACGCATCTGAAATTTCGAGTTTTGCCGTTCCGCTGATTGTTTCTTTCCCTGTATTCACGATTTTCGCCTGAACAAAAGCCGTGTCACCTTCACGGTAAAATCGCGGAAGATTTGGCATAATCATCACATCTTTCGAAGCCATGAAAGTATATTCAGCCGTTCCAACTTTCAAATCTTTTGTGTATGCAAGCATCATTAATTTCCATTTGGTCAAAGCGTCCGGAAGTTGAAAACTGAAACTTACATTTCCTTCATTGTCAGTTCTCAACTGTGGATAAAAGAAAGCCATTTCGTTGAAATTTGTTCGCATCGATTTTATATCTTCCTGAACCTTAG
>CANNKD010000190.1 GCA_947505205.1 Bacteroidota bacterium
ATGACGACAAAATCGCCATGGATGCCGCCACAGATGTTTGGATACGGAAAAATATCCTTGGCAAAAGCGCGTCGGCACTGCGTTTTGCCACAAAAGCAGCCCGTGCTTCATTCGATTTCTTTATGCTGAAGCAGCTGCCCGAATTTACGGATATGTATGTGAACGAAATGATGGAAACGCACGATGCCAATGAAGGAATTCAGGCATTTATTGAGAAAAGAAAAGCTGTTTGGAAGAATTGCTGAACACACATTCCAAATCGGCAAAACGTTCAAGTATGATGTTGCAACGGATGACGATTTCACTTCATTTTTTTTGTTTCCTGAAAATATAATCTCCCAAAAGACATTGGCTATTCAATTTAATAGGTCTCCTTTGTTCAATAATAAATACAGAATATCATCGACACGTTTACAAAATTGGAATTATGCGAATGCGGCAATGTATTTTGTTACCATTTGTACAAAAAATAGAGAGAATTATTTTTGTGAAATTGTAGAGAAACAATGCATTGCGTCTCTACAACCCACCGAAATAGGCAAAATTGCCCATTCGGAATGGTATAAAACCATTGAATTACGATCCGATATGAATTTGGAATTGGGCGAATTTGTGGTAATGCCAAATCATATTCACGGTATCATTATGATTGGGGCAAATGAATATAATACGAAACGTAGCGGTAGAGACACAATGCATTGTGTCTCTACCGCCACCGCCACCGCCACCGCCACCGAATATAAAAACCAATTTGCACCCCAATATAAAAATCTATCGTCAATCATTCGCGGATATAAATCTGCAGTAACCACATTTGCACGAAAGAACAATATTTATTTTAATTGGCAACCCAAATTTCACGATCATATTATCCGTTCGATGGACGAATATCAAAGAATATCCAATTATATTATAAACAATCCTGCCAAATGGAACGAGGATAAGTTTTATCAGACATGAGTGGTTCGATGGTTCATGTTTTTCCTTCCATTTCATCAAAATAATCATTCTTTTTTATTATTGGATTCTTCAGCTATAATTATTATTCCTTTTTTCTTTTCTATCTGAATGACAGTTATTTGTGTTCTTTTTGGGCTTTTTAGTTGGAGGCTTTGCTGCCAACTAAACGCCCTCACCTAGAGAAATCTTACACCGCGTTTCCATTCAGAGCGAAGCGAAGATTATTTTACTTATTACCGGACAACAATAATTTTAATTATAAAAAAGATGAGTCAAACACAAAGCGAACTTATTCGGCTACAATCGGTGAATGCATTGAAGATCACCATGGATAATTATTTCCAGGGACTCAAACAAGCAGCCGAAACACGCAACCGGAAAATAGCCTGGTGCACAAGCGTCGGGCCGGCCGAACTGTTGTATTCAATGGGGTTTGAGGTATATTTTCCCGAAAACCATGGTGCCATGCTCGGTGCCGGTAAAAATGCCGATAAATATATTCCAACAGCCGTCGCGCATGGTTATTCACCCGATATCTGTTCGTATCTGA
The DNA here is from genome assembly GCA_947505205.1 of Bacteroidota bacterium. GTDB lineage: Bacteria > Bacteroidota > Bacteroidia > Bacteroidales > F082 > CAJBPB01. The sequence goes on from CANNKD010000190.1 coordinate 1,511, forward strand.
CCAGCGATATTGGCGCTTTTTTGCAAAATGAAACACCGTTGCAGAAAAGCGGTTTCAGCTCTGTTCCACGACCTGATATTCTGGTTTTTAACACAAACCAATGCCGCGAAGTGGAAGATTGGTTCAGTTTTTATGGCCGGCATTTTAAGGTTCCTGTCATTGGCATTCACACGCCATTATGCATCTCTGATTTAAATCCGGAGATCATCAAAAGCGTCTCAGATCAATACCATCGCCTGATTCCTGAACTCGAGAAAGTGACAGGAAAGAAATTTGACATCGACCGTTTCAGAGAAACAGTTGGTTTGTCGCACGATGGCTGTGTACTCTGGAAACAGGTTTTGCAAAAAGCACAAAATCTTCCTTCGCCCATCAATTTCTTCGATGCGGCGATCCACATGGGGCCAATTGTTGTGATGCGCGGCACGCAGCCTGCTGTTGATTATTACAAAATACTGCTGGCAGAGCTGGAAGAAAGGATTGAAAATAAGATCAGCGCAGTTCCGGTTGAAAAATTCAGGATTTATTGGGAAGGCATGCCACTCTGGTACAAACTGAGTAATATGGCCAAATTATTTGCCAAACTGGATACTTGCATCGTGGCTTCAACGTATTGCAACAGCTGGGTTTTTGATGATCTCGATCCGGCAGATCCATTTACATCTTCTGCTTTGGCTTATTGCAAACTTTTCATTGTCCGTTCCGATTCTGTCAAAGAAAATGTGTTGGAACAAATGTTTAAAGACTTCACAATCAACGGAATAATTTACCATGAATCGAAAACCTGCGCACGGAATTCGAACAATCGTTTTGGCATGCAGAACCGGATGTTTAAACGAACCGGAGTGCCTTTTCTTGAAATAAATGGCGACCTAAACGATCCTCGCTGCTACAGCGAAGAGCAAAGTATCATTGCCATCGAAACATTTATCCATCAGTTATCCGGTCGTTAAAATTTAATCTTTTCACATAATTATGTACCGATTAGGCATCGATCTTGGGTCGTCTTATACAAAAGGAGTTTTGGTTGATGAAAACAACCAGATGGTTGATTTTCATTGTGTGAAATCGGGATATAACTTCAACAATGCCTCCGCGAAAATCATTGCTCATTTCTCTGAAAAGTATGAGATTGTCTATCCTGTTTACACCTGTGGCTATGGCAGAGAGCAGATTCAGGCAGCTTTTATCTCCAATTCAGAATTGATTGCACTTGCCAAAGCAGTTTTTCATCTTTATCATCGTGCCTGTTCCATCATCGACATCGGTGGACAGGATACCAAATTTATTCAGGTTAATGCATTGGGTCAGGTGGATAAATTTAAGATGAACCGCAAATGCGCAGCAGGAACGGGTTCTTTTATCGAGGAGATCGCTTTCCGGCTGGATGTAACACCGGCTGAGTTCACTGAATTTGTCAAAGAAGCCACCGACGAGGTTAAAATCAATAGTTACTGCACCGTTTTTGCAATTTCCGAAATCATCGGGATGATCAAAAATGGAGCGATTCTGCCAAACATCATTCTGGGTATTTACAATTCAATTATTGCAAGATCCATCGAAATGGCTTTGGTGGAAGATCATTTGGTGATAACCGGCGGACTGCCATTTATGCATCCGACTATCGTCAGTCTTTTCAAAGATAAATATCCTGATTCCGACAGTCCTGAGCACTCGCAATTCCTGGCTGCCTATGGCTGTGTGCTTTTGCACAGTAAAATATCTGATTTCGAAAATTAACAAATTCCATAAAAAATACAGCATATGGACAAACGAACAAAAGAAGTTGTAATCGTAAGTGGCGCAAGAACACCGATTGGCAAACATGGTGGCTATTACAACTACCTGCCTGCTGAAGATCTGGCTGTGCTAGCGGTTTATGAAGCCATCCTCCGGTCCGGAATTGACTTGAAAAATACCAAAATTGACAATGTAATTGCAGGAATGATTTACATCGATTCGCTGAATCAGCAAATCTACCTTCCGCGCAATGTGGCGATGCGGGTTGCCAAAAAGTTCAACGACAAAGAAAATCTGAATGTTGCTCCCGGTAAAACGACCTTACGTATCTGCGGAACCGGTTTTCAGGTTTTAGCTGATGGATTCGATCAGTTGATGTCGGATACCGAAAATGCAAATTGCGTGTTGTCGTTTGCCACCGAAAACATGTCACAAACCAACCTGATTCATCAGGGAAGAAGGAAAAAAGACAGCGTTTGGGATTTCGAAGAAGCTCCGTTTAAAGATTATCTCATGGAAGGATTTAACCATAATCTTTTCAAAACGCTGATGCCGAAAACAGCCGAACAGTGCGGAACACAGACCGGAATCACGCGTAAAGGCTGTGATGAGTTTTCGTATCTCAGTCATACACGTGCCATGAAAGCTCAGGCACAACAATGGAATCGCTTCGCAAAACCCGATCAGAATAATTATTTGCAGGGCATTTTCACGGTCGATACGATCGATCAGAAAGGAAACACCATTAGTGTTTGGCGTGACGAAGGCGTAAAATATGATATCAGTCTGGATGAACTGGCCAACCTACGTCCAATGCTTAAACCTGATGGATTGGTCACACCGGGAACCGCAAGTCAGATCAGTGATGGAGCAGCCGCAGCTGTTTTAATGGAACGATCTTTTGCCGACAAGCATAATATTCCATATCTGGCAATACTCAAAGGATACCAGTTCTCAACCGTTCCACCTGAAATCATGGGTCAGGGACCGGTTCCGGCAATCAATGATCTTCTTGCGAAATTGAAAATGAAAAAAGAGGACGTCGATTTGTTTGAAGTGAATGAGGCGTTTGCTGCCCAATATCTGGGCGTAGAAAAGGAGCTCGGACTTCTGCGCGAACGCACTAATGTGAATGGTGGCGCCATTGCCATGGGACACAATATTGCCGCCACCGGCCTTCGAATCACCATCGACCTTGTTTACGAATTAAAACGACAGGGACTGAAAACCGGCATCGCATCGGCCTGTATTGGCGGTGGTCAGGGCGGTGCTGTGTGTGTGGAAATCGTTTAGATAAATATAATATTAATTTACCCAAAAGGAATTACCATGGGAACTGTTTTTTCATTCGGCAACAAACTTCTACAGAAAGAAGTTGCTAAACTTAATAATATCAAAAAGATAGCCGTCATTGGTTCTGGTACCATGGGTATTGGAATCGGTATCGACCTCCTGAATAAAACCACATATGAAGTCATTTTTATAGATGTAGCAGACAGCGCATTGGAAAGAGCGAAGAAGGAAATCGGCAGCTATTTTTCAGGATTGGCCGATGGTGGCAGAATGATGGACGAACAGACAACGGCTTGTTTGGCAAGAGTGACTTATTCGAAGGATTTTACCCTGCTCAGTCAGGCTGAGATCATTTGGGAAGTCGCAACCGAAAGGATCGATATCAAAAAAGTGATTTTTGAGAATATCGAAAAATATGCTGACCCCAAAAAACTGGTTTTTATCTTTTCAAATACATCCTCGCATACCACGGCCGAGCTGGCCATCCTGTTTAACGATATGTTTCTCAGAGATAAATTCCTGACCGGTCATGGCTATTTCCCGTTTCACGCAAACCGACTTTTTGATGTGATGAAAGGGAAATATGCTACGGAAGAGACCTTCACAGCCGGTGTTGCCTTTGCCGAACAGGTGTTGGAAAAGAAAGTTATTGCCTTGCGAAACGATCACCATGGTTATGTGGCCGATCCAATTTTCCAGGGCATGGGAGCCATCATTCATTGGGATATCAAAACCGGACAGGATCTGGTTGAATTGCCACAGATATTCGAACTGCTCACTGCCAATCCTTTTCAGGTGCTCGACCGCACAGGCCACATGCCTTACACCGAATGTGCCAAACATATGGGAAAGGCGCTGCCGGAGAATGACAGATTGAGAAGTTTGTACTTTCAGGATGGAAAATATTACCCGCATTGGGTCGAAGATCTCGAGAAATCGGGTAAAATCGGTCTTTCATCAAAAGATAAGGAAGGATTTTTTAAATGGTCAGGTCCGGTAAACAGGGAGAAGATAACTGGCGCTTATGATCCGGAAAGCAAATCCTATATTGCCATGGCTGAGACAAATCATCTCAATTACTGGTCGGTAGCTGAAGCTGCATCCATTGATTACCGCGAATCGAGCATCAAAAGCATTTCTGGACTGATACATATTGCAGAATCGGATGATTTGGGAGGAAAATCCTTACGCAGATACCTGATTCCGATCATGTTATATGCACTTGATCTTGTACAGGATCGCTACGCAACCGCTGCCGATATTGATTCTTCAACGAAAGTAGGACTGAGATTTAAATATGGTTTATGCGAAATCATAGACAAATTCATCGACCATTTTGGTATTGATGGTTTTATGGCGTTAGTGAAAAAATCGGGACTTGAAAACCCGGATAGAACTGAG
>CANNKD010000191.1 GCA_947505205.1 Bacteroidota bacterium
CCAGATCCATATTGAAAAGCGTCGAAATGATGCTTCTCCCGAATATCGATAAGGATTCTTTCGATTCTATGCTTCAGGTTTGCCAACAGTTTCCCCAAAACTGTTTCCCTATGATCGGACTTCATCCCACTTCTGTAAAAGAAGATTATGAAGACCAACTTGAATTTATGGAATTGAATCTGACAAATGGAAAGTTTGTAGCAATTGGCGAAATTGGTATTGATTTATATTGGGATAAAACTTTTAAAAAACAGCAAATCAAAGCATTCCGGAAACAGTTGAATTGGGCTAAAAAATATCATCTGCCCGTTGCAATTCATACGCGTGAGGCTTTTCCGATGATACTCGATCTGCTTGAAGATGAGATTGATGCAGCACTTATGGGAGTTTTTCACTGTTTTAACGGTAGCATATCAGATGCAAAACGGATTATGGAAATGGGTTTCCTTATGGGAATTGGTGGAGTTTTGACATATAAAAATTCGTCGCTTCCTACTGTTATTCAGGAGATTCCCATGGAATATCTGGTTTTGGAAACAGATGCGCCGTTTCTGCCTCCGGTTCCGTATCGTGGTCAACGCAACGAAAGTGCTTATATATATGAAATAGCCATGAAACTTGCTGAACTTAAACAGCTTACGCTGGAGGAAATTGCTTCAATAACCACCGAAAATGCAAATAAACTTTTTGGCCTTTCAACCACCTAATTTTTATTAGAACCTAAGAAATTATGACATCATCTGAGATAAAAACCCATTTACTCATTATTTATACTGGCGGAACCATTGGCATGATGAAAGACCCGGTGTCGGGTGCTTTGGTGCCTTTTGATTTTGAGCATATTTATGATCAAATGCCCATTCTGAAGAATTTCGATTTTAAAATCGATTTTCATTCGTTTAATCCTTTGATCGATTCATCGAACATGAAGCCATCTTTCTGGATTCAATTAGCAGAAATTATTGAGGCTAAATATGAATTATATGATGGATTTGTCGTTTTGCATGGTTCCGATACTATGGCATATACGGCATCAGCTTTGAGTTTTATGCTCGAAAATTTAAATAAACCAGTCGTTTTCACAGGTTCGCAATTGCCTATGGATGTAATCAGAACAGATGGTCGGGAAAACTTCCTTACTGCTATCGAAATTGCTGCATCAAAAGAAGACGAAACATCGGTTGTTCCGGAAGTTTGTATTTTCTTCGAAAATCAATTGATGCGTGGCAACCGCACTACTAAATTCAATGCAGAACGGTTTAATGCCTTTGTTTCGGGTAATTATCCTTTACTGGCGGAGGTTGGAATTCATATCAGGTATCAAAAAAACAATATCCTGAAACCAAATTTCAAGAAATTGAAAGTTCACACAAAACTTGATTTTAACGTGACGATATTGAAACTTTTTCCTGGAATCTCAGAATCTGTTGTGAAAAGCACGCTCGCTATTCCCGGTTTGAAAGCCTTGATTTTGGAAACATTTGGTTCGGGAAACGCGCCAACCGACAGTTGGTTTATCAATTGTCTGGAAGAAGCCATCAAAAATGGTTTGATAATCTATAATGTAACTCAATGTAAATCAGGTTCTGTTGATATTGGAAAATACGAAACTAGCCTCGATTTGGGAAGAATTGGTGTGATTGGCGGTTACGATATCACAACTGAATCTGCCTTAGCGAAACTCATGTATTTAATTGGCGAAGGCTATCCGAAAGAACGGGTTTTGGAGCTTCTGCAAACTTCAATCCGTGGCGAAATGACCATCGAATAAGCCATGGTTTTTCGGTTGTTTAAATCGGATATAAACAAGCATTTTAGTCTAACTTCCTCATAATTCAATTAGCTTTGTAGTAAATTTTTATGAATTTAAAACCTCGCCTTATGAAACGGTTTCTGCTTTTCCTTACAATCTTATTATTGAATATTTCGGGTTTTTCCGGACAATTGGTATTCATCCCAAAAATGAATGTAAATCATGTCATTCAAATTATTCAAAATCAATCTATTAAAATTCATTTTTATAAAGATGACTTTGTTATTGCAACAACAGAAACTAGTCTAAAGGAAGATTATATCTTGCTTGATGATCAGGCTTTTGAAGCAAATTCGGATTATTTTTTGGTGTATTGTCCAAAGCAAAACCAAGAGACGTATCTGCAAACACTTGCATCCGACACAAAATTATTGTTGTCAACCGACGATTTTATAATCCTGAATTACAGCATATTGCACCAATCACCGCTTTTACCATTCAAGAATGATGGAATGGTTCATATTACCAATTCACGGGTGCGAATTCCCAAAGCATTGAATCAAAATGCATTACGTGCTTTCGATCCGGATCCTGTTGTTGAAGCGATGCTCACAGAAGTCAGTGGAACGAATTTAACCACAGCGGTTCAACACTTACAAGATTATGGAACGCGAAATTGTTACACTTCGCAAAGTGTTCAGGCGCAAAACTGGCTGGCTCAGCAGTTTACCGATTTGGGATTAAGTGTCGAAATCATGGATTTCCCAATGTCGGGCGGAAGTGCCAGCGACAATGTGATTGCCACAAAAATTGGCTCGGTTTATCCCGATGAATATGTCATTTGCGGAAGCCATTACGATTCGTATTCGGGAAGTGGCGGTGCTCCGGGAGCTGATGATAATGCCTCAGGAAGTGCTGCTGTGCTTGAGATTGCACGAATATTGAGTCAATATACTTTTGATAGAACGATTGTTTTTTGCACTTTTTCTGGTGAAGAATATGGTTTGTATGGAAGTGATGCTTATGCCAGTCGGTGCGCCGATCAGAATATGAATATCATGGGATATTTTAACCTCGATATGATTGGTTATTTACAAAATGGAAGTCCGATTCATACTGATGTCATTTATCCTGCCTCAGCACAAGAATTATACGATTTTTATTTTGATGTCTGCGCTACATATCTACCTGATTTTCCGGTAGAACCGGGTTCACTTTCTGGTGGTGATAGTGATCATACTTCGTTTAATAACAATGGTTTCATGGGAATTTTCCCTTTCGAAGACAGTCAGAATTACAGTCCTTACATACACACACCCAACGATTTAGTTGGAGTAAGTTACAATCATGAAGATCAAGCTGTTGTGTTTACAAAAGCAAGTCTTGCATCTGTGGTAACGATGGCAAACCGTTTGATGCCTCCGCAAAATTTGGTTGCTTTGCCGGGTGATAATCAGGTTGTTTTAAATTGGTTGTCTATGCCTGTGGCGCAAACTTTTTATATCTATCGCGATGGCGTTTTGATTGATTATGCCGATGCCAATGAAACATCCTTTACCGATAATTCAGCTGTGAATGGCACAGAATATGGGTATTATATCACAGCAATTTATGCTGAAACAGGCGAAGAGAGTGATCCATCAAATACAGTTACGGCAACTCCTATGCCACCGCTCACTTTCCCAGTTGTGATTGATTTCGAAAATGGCACGTCTTATTGGGAATATGATCAAAACTGGGGTTTGTCAACGCAAGCATCGCATTCGCCATCACATTCGCTCACTGAAAGCCCGACCGGAGCGTATGATGATAATGAACTAAGTTATGCCACACTTCGGTCGTTTAGTCTTGAGGCTGGTTATACTTCAGTCGAACTTTCATTCTGGAATAAGTTTAATCTTGAAACAGGTTACGATTATATGTATTTTGAGATAACTACCGATGGCAATAGCTGGACAATTTTAGAAACATTCAACGGTAACCAAAGCAGTTGGCAATTACAAACATATTCGTTAAATACTTATCTTGGAGAACCTTACGTTCAGGTTCGATTTCGTTTTTACAGTGATACAAATGTAACGGAAGAAGGAATGTTTATCGATGATTTCTCAATAATGGTTGAAGGAGGTTATCAGGTTCAAACCCTTGATTTTCCTGAAGGATGGAGCAGTATTTCGAGTTATATTTCTCCTGTTAATCCTTCATTGGATGAGGTTTTTGCATCGTTGGGAAATACATTATTGGCTGTTCAAACCATGGACGAATCATACATTCCGTTGGATTTAATCAACACCATTGGCGATTGGAACGCTGCTGAAGGTTATAAGATTAAATTAGCAAATCCGGCTTCTCTGCAAATCATGGGAAATGCAAGCGGGATAAGTACTGTAGATGTTTCTGATGGTTGGAATCTCGTGCCTGTTTTACGTTCATGTGATATTTCCGTCGAGGATTTTATGGCTGTAAACCCAACTGTCGAGATCATCAAGGAAGTGGCTGGCAATGGTGTTTCTTATGTTTCTGAAAACATCAATGGATTAGCAACTTTGGAGGTAGGAAAATCATATTTAATCCTGGTTTCAGCTCCTGGGTCGCTTCATTTCCCAGATTGTACCTCCAAAAATCAGGAAGAAAACAAAGCGCCAACAGAATATCCATATATTAAAACAGGGAATTCACATATTCTAATTATCCCAAATAGCTTGCTTGATTTTTGTTCAGTTGGTGACGAAATTCGGGCTTTTGACCACACCGGTGTTTGGTGTGGAAGTTTGCTAATCGAGAATTTAAGTCAGCCAAATGCTTTGGTGGTTTTTGGAAATGATAGTCTTTCGGGATTGGAAGATGGCATGATGAATGGAGCACCAATGACACTTAGATGGTTTGATTCCAATCAGATATATCATGATTTATCGGTTACTTATGATAATAATTACCCACAATCCAATGCATATTTTGATCAAGGTATCTCAAAGCTGACAGCTGTTTCAGCCGATATGGTTTTTGTTGATGAATACAAAAATCAAATTCAAATTGCTCCAAATCCAGCATCCGGAAATGTAAAAATAAAATTGAATGTTGGAGGAAGGAATCAAATTACAATTTCGGCATCTGATGGTAGAACAATTTTTAAATCGAACCTTGAGAAAGAGATTAACATCGATTTAACTGATTATGTGAAAGGTATTTATACAATTAGCATCCAAACGGAACAAGGCTTGAAGACTGAGAAGTTGATGGTTCGATAAATATTTTTAAGAGTGGTTTGAGGTAAAATCGTACCTTCGCTGCCGCTTTCAGAAATTAATTGTTCAGATTTCTGATTGAATCTATTGGAGAGATGGCCGAGTGGTTGAAGGCGCACGCCTGGAAAGTGTGTGTACTCCAAAAGGGTACCGCGGGTTCGAATCCCGCTCTCTCCGCGTTTTTATAGTTAAATAGTTGATTATCACCCATTTAATTTGTCCCCGTTTTTTGCCCCTGTTCAAACAGGGACAAAAATTAGAGGATGAAAGAAAAAAAATTTTGGTCACCAGAAATTTTACCGATTGACTTAGATCTTCAGAAAAAGTGGTTTGTAGAATATTACCAACCATTACCCGGAAGTGACAAAGGCATTAGAATAAGAGTTTATGAAGGAATAAACCGGCTAAAAACCGTTGAATCCCGTTTGCAATTTGCGAACCAAATTATTCTGCGGATCAGAAAGGAAAAGCCAATTACAATTGTTTTTGAAAAACAGAAAGTCATTCCGGAATTACCAAAATCTATATTGCTCGAAGCATTAAAATCCTCTGATAATTATATTAATAAGAAGACAATTGCAACATACCAAAATATGGCTATGAGGTGGATTGATTTTTTGAATCCCAAGCCTGATCATGAAGCAACCAGAGACGATGCTCTTAATTTTATTCACAAACTTTTTGATGATGGTCTTAGTAACAAAACTGTAAAACACTATCAGGCAAATATCAAAGGATTATATACCAAATATGCTGCTTTAAAAGATGATGATAGTCTGATGAATCCTTTTCGTAAAATGCCAGTGATTAAAGTTTCCAGTCAATCATTACGCTATTTCAATGATGGTCAGATAGGCAGGATAAAAGAGTATTGTAAAAACCATCATCCAAGATTATGGACAGCCTGTTTGCTTCAATA
>CANNKD010000192.1 GCA_947505205.1 Bacteroidota bacterium
ATCGACCTTGGTGGCGTTGACGGATTGATTCACATCACCGACCTCTCATGGGGACGCATCAATCATCCGGAAGAAATCGTGGCGCTTGATCAAAAAATCAAAGTTGTTATCCTCGATTTCGATGATAACAAAAAACGTATCGCATTGGGCCTGAAACAATTGACGGCTCACCCATGGGATGCTCTGGATGCTGAAATGAAAATTGGCGACACTGTTAAAGGAAAAGTTGTTGTAATCGCTGATTATGGCGCTTTCATCGAAATCGCTCCTGGTGTTGAAGGCTTAATCCATGTTTCAGAAATGTCATGGTCACAACATTTGCGCACTGCACAAGACTTCCTGACAGTTGGAAGCGAAGTTGACGCCGTTATTTTAACCCTTGATCGCGAAGAACGTAAAATGTCGTTAGGCATGAAACAGCTGATTCCAGATCCATGGGAAAACATCAAAGGAAGATATCCTTCAAACTCGAAACATACAGCAACCGTTCGTAACTTCACCAACTTCGGCATCTTTGTTGAAATGGAAGAAGGCGTTGATGGCTTGATTCATATCTCAGACTTATCATGGTCTAAGAAAATCAAACATCCTGCTGAGTTTACCAAAGTTGGCGAACAAATCGAAGTAATCGTTTTGGATGTTGATGAAGAAAACCGTCGTTTAAGCCTCGGACACAAACAATTGGAAGAAAATCCATGGGATGTGTTTGAAAGCGTATTCGGTGTTGGAACAGTACATCAAGGCACCATCATCGCAAACAGCGACAAAGGCATGATCGTTTCATTACCTTATGGTGTTGAAGGTTTTGCCCCTAACCGTCACTTGAAAAAAGAAGACGGAAGCCAGGCTAAGATTGATGATACAATGGATTTCAAAGTGATCGAATTCTCAAAAGAGAACAAGAAAATCATCCTGTCACACTCCCGTATTCACGAAGATCAGGCGTTTATTTCACGTCAGGCCGAAACTGAAGGCGATCGCACTGCTACCAAATCGACAAAACGTGCCGTTAAAATCATCAACGAAAACCTCGAGCGTACAACCTTGGGCGATTTAGATGTATTGGCCGGTTTGAAGTTAAACCTTGAAGAAAAGGAAGCCGCTGCAGCCGCTAAAAAGAAAAAATAATTCATTTTTTCATAAATACAAAAGCCGTCTCGTTTTTCAACGAGACGGCTTTTTTGTTCTACAAAAAGCTATTAAACGATTTTTTTTAAGCACATGCTTGATACTAATAACCTTTCTACTTAGAATCTACTGAAAAACAGTTAACAATCATTGAAAGAATGAGATAGGATAATATTTTAAACAAACGACTTCAAGCTTTTTATGATATGGCACATAATTTCTATGCATTAAAATCCTGAAAGAATTTAATTTGAATAACCCTTCACGAAGTGCGGGAAAAATGGAGTGCAATAAATTGCAGCCCTGAAAGGGCTGCTTATGAGTAAATTCAGCCCTTTCAGGGCTGTTCATATACTTTATCTTTGCCATCGGCTTCGCCGGCGGTTATTGAAATTTAAGTCCTGCATACTTTTTCAACAGACCCTATTTAAACAAAAAGAAGAGCTGAAATGTGTTGAACCAGACAGGAATTGATAAAACTTATTGATTCTCCAGAAAATGCGCTGTCTGCACAAAATAGCTCCATAAAAAGCGGCGGCTATCATCGTCCATCTCCACTTTGTCCATGGCTTTTTTCATACAAGCAAGCCAATGTTCGGCGGCTTCGTTATCAACTTTGAATTCGGCATGACGATTGCGTAAACGCGGATGGCCCCGCCTTTCGGAGTAGGTTTGCGGACCGCCAAGGTATTGAACCATAAACATAAACAACCTGCGTTCAGCGGCTTCTAAATCTCCTTTGTACATCGGAAGCAAAATCGCATCCTGACGAATTTCTTCATAAAAAAAGGAAATGAGATCCTGAAGATTCTCATTTCCAATTCGTTCATAATATGAAAGTTGCATGCAGCTTTTTATTTTGGCATTTGGTATCCACGTTTTTTGGCAGCTTCTTCAAGTCTTGCCTGAAATCCTGTTGATTTTTTCACGGGTTTCTTCTTATTTTCCTGAATCTTCGCATGTACTTTTTGCTCATTAATCGTTATCCTGAAAATATACATTTGCGCAAAAGTGATCACATTAGCCAGAAAATAATAATAGCTTAATCCGGCTGCATAGTTATTAAACATACCCAGAAACATGACTGGCATAATATACATCATCGTTTTCATACCGGGTAACTGCGTGCTTTGCGAGCCCATCATCTCGTTATTCAGATATGTATAAATGATTGTGGAAATGGTCATCAATAACGTAAATAAACTCACATGATCACCATAAAATGGGATTTCAAAAGGTAAATTCCAAATGCTGTCATAACTCGACAAATCGGTTGCCCACAAAAAAGGTTGTTGGCGCAATTCGATACTCGCCGGAAAAAACCGAAACATAGCAATAAGGATAGGCATCTGAAGTAACATCGGAACACAGCCTGACATTGGATTGGCACCAGCTTTCTTATACATTGCCATTACCGCCTGCTGCTTTTTCATCGCATCTTCCTGCTTTGGATATTTTGCTCCAATCTCATCAGCTTCAGGTTTTAAAATGCGCATTTTTGCTGACGAAAGGTAGGTTTTGTATGCAATTGGGAATAAAATTATCTTGAGTAAAATGGTTAATACCAAGATCACAATGCCATAATTCCATCCAAAAGAACCCAGCAATGCAAAAACCGGAATTACAATATAAATATTAATCCAGGCTAACAAAAAGAAGCTCCATCCCAATGGAATCTGACGTTCTAAGTCGAGATCGTATGATTTAAGTGTGTTGAATTTGTTCGGTCCAAAGTAAAACGACAATGGAATTATTTTTACCGATTCGAAATTAAAAGGCAGCTCAACGGTTGTTTCCATCGTTTTCAGGTAACGGGGATTTGCTTGAACCGATTTAGTTATGGTATGCATATCCGCATTGTCGAACTGATTGCGGGCGATCATCGTACTTGTAAAAAAACGCTGTTTAAACGAAACCCATTTCACACGTGTTTTAACTGAAAGATCTTCATCTTTTGTCTCCGACATATACTCAACATCATCGTTCAAATGCTTGTAATAAATCGTCGAACCATTGAAATTGTCTACGCTTTTTTCCTGTTTCAATAAATCGGTTCTCCAGTTCAAAGTCAAAAAATTGGTATTTGTCGGCAGAACTGATTCCAAACCCACCATCTTAATATCGAAACCAATCATATAGTCATTTGGTTTCAGGCGATATTCAAACTCAATATATTTTGATGCATCGATATTACCGGTTACATCATCGGCAAACAAACGCATGCTAAATACCAGACTATCAGACCCACTTGCCGTTAATGATTGATTTGAATATGGTTTGCCATTTATAAATGGTTTAAAATAAAAGTCTTTGCTATTGATTGATCTGTTAAGAACGAAAAATGACAAATCAAACGATGAAGTGGTCGGATCAAAAAGGTTGAGTGGAAGCGAATCCCATGTTTTATAATCGAGCAATTCAACATTGCTTACAAAACCGCCTTGTGAAGAAACATTCAACTTCAAAACTTTATTTTGTAATTGAAAACTAGTGATTTCTCCTTTTGAAGAAGATGCAAACGCCCCGAATTTATCATGTAATGAATTGTAACTATTTGTAATAGTATCATTTACAACTGTTTCCTCTTGTTTCAATTGTGTATTTGAAACAGCTAATTTGTCCGAATCGAGCGCACGTTCATAAGCACGTATCTGTGCAATAGAATCCTGTCGGTGTTGATTACGGGCAATTTCTTCTTTATTGGGAGCCATCCAAAACGAATAGCCAATTAAAATGGTGGCTATCAACAGAAAGCCAATGATGGTGTCTTTATTCATTAAATACTTGCTTGAAATTTAAAATCAGGCGCAAAAATAGCTGTTTTTACAGTATGTTTTGCTAAAATAATCAGAAAATGCTGTTAACTCACAGGTTTGTTTGCAAGAATCGCTTCAATGAAACCAACAAACAAAGGATGCGGGCAAGCAACAGTACTTTTGTATTCAGGATGAAACTGTACGCCAACAAACCATGGATGGTTTTGCAGTTCAATTATTTCTACCAAATCATCTTCCGGATAAATACCTATAGTCTTCATTCCATGATTGTTATATGCGTCACGGTATGAGTTATTGAACTCAAAACGATGCCTATGGCGTTCCGAAATGTTTTCTTCACCATACAATTCGAAAACTTTTGAAGTCGTTTCCAAACGGCATGGATAGGAACCCAACCGCATGGTTCCACCTTTATTTTCAATGCTTTTCTGTTCAGTCATAATGTCAATAACAGGATATTCAGTAGTTGGATCCATCTCGGTAGAATTAGCATCTTTATAATCCAAAACATTCCTACCAAATTCAATCACAGCGCATTGCATACCGAGACAGATACCCAAAAACGGAACTTTGTTTTCACGAGCATACTTGATTGCAATAATCTTTCCTTCAATGCCACGTGCACCAAAGCCCGGGGCAACCAGAACACCATCCACATCAGACAAAATCTCTTCTACCGTAGCGTCAGTAATTGTTTCACTATGAATATGTTTCACAATAACCTTACAATCATTCGCAACGCCACCATGTATAAATGACTCATTGATTGACTTATATGCATCTTTCAACTCAACATATTTTCCGACCAATCCAACTGTAACCGTTCTTTTCGGATTTTTGAGCCTAAACAGGAAATTTTCCCATCGGCTAATGTCAATCGTATCAGGAATTGGAGTATTGGTCTTCTTAAGCACTTCAATATCAAGTTTTTCCTCAAGCATTAGCAAAGGAACATCGTAGATTGATTCAGCATCGATGCTTTCGATCACACACATCGGTTCAACATTACAGAATTGTGCAATTTTGGTGCGGATATTCTCATTTAAATGATGTTCTGTTCTGCAAACGATGATATCCGGCTGAACGCCCTGTTCAAGCATGGTTTTAACAGAATGCTGAGTCGGCTTTGTCTTTAGTTCGCCTGCGGCGGCAAGGTAAGGCACGAGTGTAAGATGAATCACGGCACAGGATTGCCCCATTTCCCAGCGCATCTGCCGAATGGCTTCAATAAAAGGAAATGACTCAATATCACCCACAGTTCCACCTATTTCGGTAATTACGAAATCGTATTTCCCGGTTTGTCCAAGTAATGAAATCCGTCTTTTTATTTCATCGGTAATATGTGGAATAACCTGAACAGTAGTGCCCAAAAATTCGCCTTTTCGCTCCAAATCAATTACATACTGATAAATGCGACCTGTGGTTACATTATTGGCTTGAGATGTTGGCGTGTTCGAAAAACGCTCGTAATGTCCGAGGTCGAGATCTGTTTCGGCGCCATCTTCCGTTACATAACATTCGCCGTGTTCATAAGGATTTAAGGTTCCCGGATCTACATTTATGTATGGATCAAGTTTTTGGATTGTAACACTAAAGCCACGTCCCTGTAGTAATTTCGCTAAAGATGCTGAAATGATTCCTTTTCCGAGTGAGGAAGTAACGCCGCCGGTTACAAAGATATATTTTGCTGATTTCATTTTGTTGTGATAGATTCAGCGAACAAATTTACAGCTTATTTGCTCGCTAAAAACACCTTTGTCAGATTAAAATGTTTTATAAGGATAATAATTATAAACAGATTGTTAATATATTGATATTTAATTATTTGACAACCAAATCACTATGAAAGGATGAAAGAAAAATAAAAAACAGCATAAAGCGATAATGCTAAATGCTGTTTCATGATTCGATAAAAAAAATTTAATAATACCGGTAGCTTTTCACTTTACCAATATGGCGAGCCAATCGGATAACCTGACTGCTGTAGCCAAATTCATTGTCA
>CANNKD010000193.1 GCA_947505205.1 Bacteroidota bacterium
GAGAACCTCAGCCACCAGCTAATGATCGGTGCCTGAGGCTCTCGAAGGCACAATTCAATGATCAAACAGCGTGGCTTTTAGAACCTCAGCCACCAGCTAATGAACGGTGCCTGATGCTCTCGAAGGCACAATTCAATAATCAAACAGCGTGGCTTTTAGAACCTCAGCCACCAGCTAATGATCGGTGCCTGATGCTCTCGAAGGCACAAAATATTTATTATTAATATCACCAAGAAAAAGAAGTAATTTTACGATATGATTGCAAAACATTTGTTATCACGTTTATTTTTAAGTATCAAAATATCAATAATATACATATACTTTGTGTTATGAAACCAATATTTTATTCGAAATTTCTAAATGTCATTCTGGTTAGCGGTTCATTTATTTTACCACAGCTAACGAATGCACAGCAAGGTAATCCAACCCGAATCGAGCGTGCCCAAATGCACCACGAAGTACCTGATGATAAATACATTCCGAATGTGTTTGCAAATACTGAAAAATCACCTGCTTACCGTTTTGAAAGCAGTTTGTTTTTTACTGCTCAGGTAAATGTAAATGCAAACGGAGAGAACATCCTTTGGGATGCGGCGAATGAACCTTCCATTGCAATTGACCCCACAAATCCTAACCGTATGGCAATCGGCTGGCGGCAATTTGATAATGTTACAAGTAATTTCCGGCAGGCTGGATATGGTTATACACTCGATGGTGGCGAAACATGGACATTTCCGGGTGTAATAAATCCGGGTATTTTTCGCTCTGATCCAGTACTGGATGCTGATGCAGAAGGAAATTTATATTACAATAGTCTCACGTCAGACGCAAACAACAATATGACTTGTAAGGTCTATAAAATTAATGATGGAAGTTGGGACGAAGGTACCGAAGCAAAAGGAGGCGACAAACAATGGATGCGAATTGATAAAACGACAGGCTCGGGTTCGGGAAATAATTATTCATTCTGGACATCTTATTGGAGCAGTTGTTATCCTGGCGCTTTCACACGTTCAACAGATTTTGGCAATAGCTACGAAGACTGTTCTATCGTTTCGGGCGATCCAAGCTGGGGAACCCTTGCAATAGGTTTAAATAGTGAATTATTTATTGTCGGTGCCGGAAATGCAGATCCGATTATCGTTACAAAATCAATTACTGCACAAGATCCCGACCAACCTGTAACTTGGAGTTCAACAACTGCTGTTGATCTGGATGGTTATCTCGATTCACAGGTTGATGTCAATCCTGCCGGATTACTTGGTCAGGCATGGATAGATGTAGATGTTTCAGATGGCCCAGGTCGTGGAAATGTTTATGTGGTGGCTTCGGTTCGCCGTGCCTCTATCAATGATCCGGGAGATGTGATGTTTAATAAAAGTGTTGATGGCGGCCTAACCTGGGGCAATCCGAGAAGACTGAATAATGATTTTGGAAACAGCAATTACCAATGGTTTGGAACAATGTCGGTTGCTCCCGGTGGACGAATTGATGTTGTGTGGCTTGATACAAGAGATGCCAATGGTAATCCACCTTATTCATCGGCTTTGTACTATTCCTATTCAGTGGATCAGGGCGAAACATGGACTGAAAATGAGAAACTTTCAGAGAATTTTGATCCGCATATCGGTTGGCCTCAGCAACAAAAAATGGGTGATTATTTCGATATGAAATCAGATGACAATAGTGCACACCTCGCTTGGGCAAACACACTCAATGGCGAAGAAGATGTGTATTATGCGCGTATCACTCCACAAGTTGTAGGTATTGACAAATCACCTGAAAACCAGTTTAGGCTTTCCTTTAATTGTTATCCTAACCCATTCAAAGGCAATACAAGTATTCGCTATAAATTGCCAAAAGATAATTTTGTAACGCTCGGTATTTATGATATGTATGGTCAGGAAGTTAGAAATCTTGTGAAAAAAGAAGAACAGGCCGGACTCCATAATTTTACTTTCAATGCCGACGAGCTTACTGAAGGGATCTATTATTGCCGTTTAACAGCTGGTAGTAATACGCAGACAATCAGGATGATATTGATAAAATGATACGTATTTAAAATGAAATGACACTTAGAATGCGTTTTGATTATTAAAAATGTTTTTTTTTAAATATTTTATAAAATTGATTTCTTCACTTTATATGTAAACTATTTATCATGAAAAGGTTAAACGTACCTCTGGTTTTAACAATCCTGCTTATCACAATTATCTCGACCTCAGCATGTAGAAAGAATAGCAATACTATCGAAAAGGTTTATCCGATTACGATTGGTGTAATTCTGCCACTGGATCAGGAAAAAGGAATTTTACGTGAAAAGGCATTGCGGACAGCAGTAAACCTCATCAATGCCTCAGGCGGAGTGGGAGAGGGTCATATGATTGAGCTTGTAGTAAAAAGTTCTGAAGGAGAGAACCGTGAACTGACAGCTTCAACAGCTGCACGTGAAATCATTAATACTACTGAACACCTGGCTGGATTTGTTACAAGTTTCTCGTCATGCTCCAAGGGCCTGGTTGAACAGGTAGCTATACCCAATCATTACCCTGTTATCTCAGGTGCTGCTACAGCAGGTTATTTATCTGGAGTTTCGCCTTATTTTCAACGCCTTTGCCCACCCGATGCATTTGAGGCAAATATTTTGACTCAACAAGCCAAAGATTATAATATCGAACGAATTGCAATTGCTGTCGAAGATGGGGATGTCTTTTCATCAGACCTTGCCAGTGCGTTCCAGCAATCCTATGGAAGCGGTGCATCAACATTGGTGCTTTTCTCAAACTCAGAACCTGATTATGGTGCCAAACTTGAACTGTTATTGGCTGATAATCCTGAAGCTATTTTTATTTCTATGTTAACCCCTTCTGTGTATGAAGAATTTTTAAGAAAACTGAATGAGCTAAATATAAATGACAGATTTCTTAACACCAGTTTCATTTTGTGTGATGCATTTTATACAGATGCATTGTTTGAAGCTCCTGTTGAAATGATGGTCGGTACTGTTAATGGTCATCCAAAGAATTTCGGAGCT
Source organism: Bacteroidota bacterium (assembly GCA_947505205.1). Lineage (GTDB taxonomy): Bacteria > Bacteroidota > Bacteroidia > Bacteroidales > F082 > CAJBPB01. The sequence goes on from CANNKD010000193.1 coordinate 3,035, forward strand.
TTGCCTGCTGCAGACACCAGTTCCAGCCCGTACAAATATTTCAGGTCTGAATTGAAGAAGCAATATAACCAGGAGGTTGCATCTTACAATGCCCAATTTTTTGATATTGCCTACATCTATGCGATGGCAATAGAGAAAACGCTCTTAGATACCGGAATCAACGATATGGTTGCTTTTCGTGAAAGGTTACAATATTGGATCAGGCAGATTTCACATGGTGAGGCTGGTGATCCGGTAGTGATGCCTTCACTTGGCTGGCAGTCCATGAAAAGTGCTTGTTGGCATAATGGTGTAGATTATGTTGGCGCAAGTGGAAATTGTAATATTGATAATCAAGGCAATGCCTTAACTCCTTATGCCATCTTTAATATAGTAGGAGAATCAGGATCTTATTATTTTGAGACCATTAAGATGGTTTTTCCTGAATAAAGTTTGATTAATTAAACAAAATCTACAAATCTATTCTTTATCACTACCTCATTACCTAAGAAAATTACCGGGAGGCATTTCGCCTGCAACATTTGTCCGGTGGTAGGTCTTTTCAATGACAGCTTTCCTTTCTTCATTGGTATATCGAATCCAATTTCCGACTTCTTCACCGGTTCTTCTGCAACCGAAACACACATCGTTTGAGTCGCGGTGACATATTTTCATACATGGGGACTGCACCTCTTCCATAATCAGTTTTTATACAAAATTTACGATTGCCAACATTTTATGCGGCGAAATTAAGGATATGCAATGAGAAGTATATGATTTACTATTCAATTTACTATAGAACTCATAAAATCAAGTATTTATATATTTATCATTATCCATTGCTTTAAAATTGAACCAGAATTTCTTTAGTAGATCGCTATATTTAGCTTGAAATTCGTGTAAAATACTTGTATGAGAATTGCTATGAAGCATCATTTTTTTTTGCTAATTCCCCTGAAACTCTTATTGCTACTAAAGTTCATTACCCAATATAATTCATTCAATTTTAACACTAATTGGAGGATTCTATTAATAATTTCAACCACCAATTATAAAATTGCGTATCGTTAATAGCGTAAGGAATTTTCATCCATGATTGTTACAACTTCCTTTTCAAAATTGTAAAGTTTTACCAAGGTATTTGTAGAAGGATCAACGCCCTGCGGTGTTATGACGACAAAATTCATAGTGGTTTTCCCTGGATTATGATCAATCCATGTTCCTGAATTCACATAGATACATTTTTTTTGATCATAACTTTCGTCCACAATGATTTTCGGTTCGTGTGTGTGACCGAATACAACAATTCTTTTGTCTGAGGTCTCGTTCATAAAGTATTGCAGATTAGCCATATAATCCGTCTCTCTGTTTGAATTCACCGAATCGATGGCACGTGCTGTTTCTGAATGGACTGCCACATTGCAATAAGTTTGCCTGGCTTCCCAATGATCTTGAATCCCATTGAAAAGAAACAAATTTATCAATCCGCCAGGGGATGACTGTGAAGGAACAAGATCATTAATCGAATAATCATCTGTGAATCCACCCACGTTTGTAAGAATGATTTTTTCATCAAACTTGTTCGAAATAGGGAACATGCTAACAGTCATATCCCATGTTTTCCAGTATCGGAATAATAAATCCTGACTTTCATCCCCGGAAGTGTTTGGGGTAACAATCGGTAAGGTATCCCCGGGAGTCAGATCATTTTGTAATTCGTATAGTGCTCCTATTCTGGTAAAAAAATAACCTGGAGGCAAAATGGTACCAGGAGCGACATCCTGATTTGAAAACGGATCAGGTGCGCAGAAGAAATTGTAGCGATGACCGTGCTCAATAGCAATTTTAGGATAGTCAACAGGCGAATATGTGCCTAGGCCCAACACTTCGTCGCGAACCTGATGTATTCCCAGGAGGACACTTTCAATATTTGCTGCAGTAAAGGCTAAATCATGATTTCCGGGCACATAGGTCACAAGAATATTTCCATCCTGAATAATGTTGTTCAGTGCATCAAATACAACTTTGTTGGCTGTTGCGATACGCTTTGCAAAATCAGCCTGATCTTTTCCCTGATATGTGTTTACAGTAGCCGGAACAAACCATTCATCGAATAAGTCTCCGGCGATAACAAGTTCTTTAACATTTGGAGCTGCTTTTATCTGTTGAAGTAATTTTTCAAGAGCCCCAAGATTATCTTTACATTCAGCATAAGCCAGATCTGCACCCAGATGCAGGTCGCTGATAACTACAATCATATTCCTCTCATTCCCGCCATTGCTAAATGGGTTTATTTCAGGATCTTTTGGATCTGACTTTTCGCATGATGCAAAAACACTTAAGACCAACAATACATTAATTACAGTTAATAATCTCAGAAAAGTTTTCATGATACACTCAATTTTTTATTTTTTCCAACTCATAAAGCGTTTCGGAATCCGCTCAGTTTTATTCCGGACCTATTTTTTTGATCCACAATAGCTCTTTTTATCTTCCTAAGTAATCTAACTGAAAAACTGTACAATACTTTCTAAGTAAAGCGGAAAAATGAACAGGCTTACAGCCTTATTATTGTCTTCAAAGATAATCATAACTTTTTATAAATGACAGGATGTGTAACTTTATTTTTAAGATATATGATTATATTTGCTTATTCATTAAGTATATAATTTTCAGAAAGAAAAAAAACGCCACCAGCCCTGGGAACGCCTTGACAAACAAGCAAATATTTTTAGGGTTTTTAAAAAGTTTAAGGTTTCCCGTCATACCGCCGGGCAGGCCCGTCGTACCGCCGGGCAGGCCCGTCTTAAAGCCGGGCAGGCAAGTTTGAAGGGTTGCACGGATGGCCAGGCTTCAAATTTTGAAAGCTTCAGAGTTATTTATAAGGTGA
>CANNKD010000194.1 GCA_947505205.1 Bacteroidota bacterium
ATTGAAGAATGCTTTAGAAGCCTCAGAAAAAGGTCAAAAAGTTACTTTAGGTTGTAAATCAGAAGAGAAAAATGGCATCGCATTTTGGGTAAACAATACAAACGAAATGCCTCGACAGGTGCAAATGCAAATATTCCAGCGATCATTCTCAACCAAAGGCGAATCGCGTGGGATTGGCACTTACAGCATCAAATTATTTACTGAATTTTACCTGAAAGGTAAAGTTGATTTCACCTCCGATGCTGTAAACGGAACCACGTTTACCGTACATTTTATAAGTACTTAAAGTGCCTTGAGTACTTAAAGTGCCTTGAGTACTTAAAGTGCCTTGAGTACTTAAAGTGCCTTGAGTATTTTAACTTTTAACTCCAAGTACTTCAAGTACTTCAAGTACTTTTTTTTTACCAGCCCAATATATACGCAAACATCAGCGGCGCCACGATGGTAGCATCTGATTCAACGATGAATTTTGGAGTGTGGATATCTAATTTCCCCCAGGTTATTTTTTCGTTTGGAACGGCTCCGGAATAAGATCCATAACTGGTTGTTGAATCGGAAATCTGGCAGAAATATGCCCAGAATGGAACATCGTGCCATTCCAGATCCTGATACATCATCGGAACCACACAAATAGGGAAATCGCCGGCAATACCGCCGCCAATCTGAAAGAAACCAACACCCTTTCCGCCACTATTTGCCCGATACCATTCGGTTAAATAAACCATATATTCAATTCCACTCTTAACGGTACTTGCCTTTAATTCATTTTTGATCACATAACTTGCGAAAATATTTCCTGTAGTGCTATCTTCCCATCCCGGAACGATGATTGGAATGTTTTTTTCTGCTGCAGCAATTATCCAACTATCCTTTGGGTCTATTTCGAAATACTGATTTAATTCGCCACTTAAAATGGTTTTGTATAGAAATTCATGTGGAAAATACCGTTCACCTTTTGCCTCGGCATCTTTCCATTGTTTTACCAAATGTTTTTGTAACCGACGAAAAGCTTCTTCTTCGGGGATGCATGTATCGGTAACCCGGTTATAGTGATTTTCAAGCAAATCCCATTCGTCTTGGGGTGTTAAATCACGATAATTCGGCACACGTTTGTAATGCGAATGTGCAACTAAATTCATTACATCTTCTTCCAAATTGGCACCCGTACAGCTAATGATGTCAACCTTACCTTTGCGTATCATTTCGGCTAATGAAATACCCAATTCAGCGGTACTCATGGCACCGGCAAGGGTAATCATCATTTTCCCACCTTCGAGCAAATGCGTTTCATAAGCTTTGGCGGCATCAACAAGCGCGGCAGCATTGAAATGGCGGTAATGGTGCAATACAAACTGCGAAACAGGTCCTTTTGTCATGGTAATTGAATTTTTTGCAAAAATAGGAAAATTAGAAGAATGAAGGAACTTCAAATATGCTCGCCTGAAACCTAATTCACCAAAACCTTTTTAAAGTTTGCTTGCCCGAAACCTGGTTTGCATTTGCATAACATACGCAAGCCCGCCTAAAACCTGATTTGCCATTGCGTAGCTTACGCAAGCTCGTCTGAAACCCTGTTTGTCTTATCCTTAAAAAGGGAAGTATGCCTGAAACTTTTCGTTGTTTGATCGTTAAAAAAATACGCATCCGGAAGCTTCAAACTTTTAACCTCATCGTTTCCGGGATTTATTATATAAAAAGGAGAACAATTTTAAACAGGCTCTGTCTGATCGAAATATCTATACACATAGTTCATTATTTGTAAAGAAAATCGAAAAACCTATACATTATATACTATCTTTGTAAAGAAAATCGAAATATCTATACAAATGATGACTCCTGAAAGATGGGAATTAACCGAATTGCCCTTACAAATTGATCTTGAATCAAAGAAAATATTAAAAAGTTTACCATCGGCTCATGCGGCCTTGGCTGAATTGAAAGGGATTACATCTACCATTCCAAACCAAAACATTTTGATAAATACCTTGGGATTACAAGAAGCCAAGGATAGTTCGGCAATTGAAAATATCATTACAACCCACGATGATTTATACAAGTCAGAATTGAACCTGGATTCTTTTAAATCGCAAGATGCAAAGGAGGTTCAGTATTATATTTTAGCTATGAAGAAAGGATTCGAATTGGTTTCACAAAGTGGATTGTTAACCAATAAAACCATACTGCAAGTGCAGGAAATGTTGGAGAATAATAACGCAGGATATAGAAAATTACCTGGTACAGCATTAAAAAATGCAGCTACAGGTGAAATTATTTATACTCCACCACAAGATTTTGAACAGATTATTCGACTTATGACTAATCTTGAAAGGTTCATAAACGACGCTGAACTTTGTAATTACGATCCGTTTATTAAAATGGCAATTATACATTTTCAATTTGAAAGCATTCATCCTTTTTATGATGGTAACGGGAGAACGGGCAGGATAATTAACATTCTTTATTTGATTCTTGAGAAACTTCAAACATTGCCCATCTTATACTTGAGTCACTATATTATAAAACATAAATCGGATTATTATAGACTACTGCAGGAAGTGCGATTAAATAATTCGTGGGAAGAATGGATTCTTTTCATGATAAAAGGAATTGAAGTAACGGCCAAAGAAACCACCGAATTAATTATATTGATTCGGGAATTAATGTTTGATTATAAGTACAAATTGCGTGATAGATATAAGTTTTATAGTCAGGATTTGCTAAATAACTTATTTAAACATCCATACACAAAAATCGAATTTATAGTCAACGACCTCCATGTTTCAAGGTTAACTGCAGCAAATTATTTGAATAAAATGGCCGAAGATGGCTTTTTGAAAAAATCAAGAATTGGCACTGCAAATTATTATATCAATGAACCTCTTTTCACTTTATTGTCTAAAAGATAGGTCGCATTATTTGTAACAGACTGATATTTAAATGTTTTGGACGTTTGTTAGATACCATCTTCAAACATCTTTTTATTCGGGAATTTTAGATTGATTTTATTCTGTAGCTCATTCTTATAGTGAAATGAGCTCTATTTGGACAAATATTGAGCTTCATTTCTTAAATGACAATTTTATTAAGTTGATCGAACTCGAAAACTAAATTACGAATGCCTTCTTTTCTGCCTGATAATTTCCTTCACTTTTTCAATTTGATCAGGTGTTCCGAGCACGAATAATTTTGCATTTTTTACCATCACTGTTTCACCCGATGGATTTATAATGTATTGACCATCTGGAGTTCTAAAACCAACAATATTAGCTCCTGTAAGACGGCGGATACTCATGTCGTGAATGGTTTGGTTCTGAAATTCGGAAGGTAGATCCGAACAAACCACTTCCACAAGGTTTATACCTTCGTTTCCTTCGATGGAAAGACGGTGAAAAAACTCGGCCAAATCAGGCTTTGCAACTAAACTTGCCATAAATGTACCACCAACTTTTTCGGGCATAACCACATGCGAGGCTCCGGCAGTTCTGAGTTTTTTATCTGATGAATCATGCGAGGCACGAGATATAATCTGTAAATCAGCATTTAGCGAACGGGCAGTAAGCACCACATACAAATTATCGGCATCAATCGGAAGTGTGGTAATGAGCGCACTTGCTTTTTGTATGCCAGCCTGTTCCAGAATTTCGTCTTCGGTGGCATCACCTTCCACAAAAATGACATTGTCGTTTTGATGCGAAACAATCAAATCGTGGTTCTTTTCGATAATAATTACCTTTTTGTTAAGCAGTAATAAATCGTGGGCAGTTTGCATCCCATTGCGACCATAACCAACAATAATAATATGATCTTTCATCTTCGAAATCCCTCCTGTTTTTTTGTTTCCTTTGAATAATAAATTGATTCTACCTTCCACAAAATATGAGGTGATGGTAGAAAGTGAATAAGCGAAAATACTGAAACTGAATATAATAAGTATGATTGTGAATACTTTTCCGGTATCGGAAAGTGGATGTACTTCGTTAAAACCAACCGTTGCAACTGTAATTACGGTCATATAAGATGCCTCGAGCAGATTATAATCTTCCAGCAGCATAAAACCTAAAATACCGATTAAACCAATCAGCAAAAGCAAGCTGAAAGCAATTACAAAACTTTGATTGTGCTTGTTTTTAAACATATTGGTAAAGATAAGTCCAAATGTTTTAGATTTTTGAAAATCTTCAATAAAATTACTACACAAAATAAGGATCAGTCTTCCAAAGGAAAGATTTTATTCTCAGACAGATATTGCATAATCACTTCAACATCAGCTTGTTTTTTAGCTGCATTGAAGGTAAGTTGCGGTGATTCCGGTATTTCGTAAGTCTCATCAACACCCGGAAGATGGCGCAATTCTCCTTTTTCAACCTTCAGATATAAATCTGGTTTGTTGGTGCGGCAATAGTCAATTCCGGCACTCATTAATACCAGGTGGAAACGTTCCTTTCCAATAATTTCACTTATTTGTTGACGAATCGATTCTGTTGGTGAAATAAATGAAGCAATGACGATAATTCCCTGATCGTTCAGCATTTTGCATACATGCGCCACACGGCGAAGATGTTCTGCTCGATCGGCTGGCGAATAATCGAGTTCGCGTGATAATCCGGCACGAACGGTGCTGCCTTCGAGTAAAACAACCGTGGCGCCACTGTCGAATAAACGGCGTTCAAGATTGTAGGCAATCACATTTTTACCACTTCCGTGAAGTCCGGTAATCCAAATGGTTACACCTTTTTGTTGGTAACGTTTCTGTAATTCGTCACGTGCAATCAAACTTTGTCCGCTATCAATCATTCGGCGTGTTTCGGGATCGGTGATGCGTGATGGAATGTCGTTCGAATTTAATTTATCGATGATCATCCCAACAGCGGCGGTGTTGTGTGTGATTGGATCGATCAGGATGAATGAACCGGTACTATGATTTTTATGGTATGGATCGAAAAACAGCGGTTTGTTGGTTGTGATGACAACACGTCCAATTTCATTTAATGCAAAAGCCTTACAATCTGATTGTTGCAATGTATTTACGTCAACACGGTATTTGATTCCGTCGATACGTGCACGGGAAGTATTGGCGCTGTGTTTGATGAAAAACTGTGTATTCGGATCCATTTTCTTTTCGTCCATCCATACCAACATGGCTTCAAACTGTCGGTCAAAACGAGGTTGATTGTCGGCATGAACGAGCATATCACCGCGCGAAATATCAATTTCATCTTTCATCGTCAATGTCACAGCTTGCGGAGGAAAAGCATAATCAGCTGTTCCATCGGCGGTGATGATTTCGGTAACGATAGATTTTTTCCGGGAAGGAAGGACCATCAATTCATCGCCTTTGCGTACAATTCCTGAAGCAATTTTACCCGAAAATCCTCTGAAATGCAGACTAGGACGTAACACATATTGAATTGGGAAGCGTAAATCCTCGAAATTCCGGTCAGAAACAACATGAACACTTTCCAAAAATTCGAGTAAACATTTGCCATGATACCAGGGCATATTTTTTGAGTATTCGACCACATTTTCACCTTTGAGGGCCGAAAGTGGAATAAATGTGATGTCGGGAATAGAAAGAGTTGTAGTAAATGATTTATAATCAGCACAAATATCATTAAAAACAGTCTCGCTGTATTCCATCAAATCCATCTTGTTTACCGCAACTACCACATGTTTTATTCCTAGTAATGATACCAAAAAAGTATGTCGTTTGGTTTGTGTGATTACGCCTTTGCGTGCATCAATTAAAATAATTGCAAGATTGGCAGTACTTGCACCGGTAACCATATTACGGGTGTATTGTTCATGCCCGGGCGTGTCGGCGATGATGAATTTACGTTTGCTGGTCGAGAAATAGCGGTAGGCAACATCGATAGTGATGCCTTGTTCGCGTTCGGCTTTCAA
>CANNKD010000195.1 GCA_947505205.1 Bacteroidota bacterium
AATAAAATCAGCATGATGGTTGATAAGCTAACCATCCACAGAAGACTGTAACCGTAATCTGCTCCTGCTGCAAGGTTCGAAGCCCAGTTTCCCGGATCGATAAACCCAACCGTAACAAGCAAACCAGGCCCAATATACTTGAAAATATCCAAGCCTCCAAAACCAGGTTTGTAGTCTTTACGATCGATGTTTTGAAGAAAACCAGACATATTTCAATAGTATTATTTTGCTAAATTAAGTCAGTTAGGTATATAACGGATTGGATTTTGAAATTGTTCATCCATTACCGTTAATTTAAGGTTAATTGATAGCAATATATACCTTCAAAACACAGGCTGCTATTGATTTTTTTTATACTTTTGCACTCAATTTTTTCGTGTAATCACCTATTGATCAAGCTAATTTAATGAGTTTTAAATTAAAATCAAGGGTATTCACAATTTTTATCAACTGATAATTAAATGAAGTCGGTTAAAATATTTGCCGGCACAATTTTATAATGGCTAAGTACAACGAATACAAACAGTTAAATTTAACCCAGGTCGGAGTTGATGTCCGTAAATTCTGGGAAGAAAACGATATTTTTAATAAAAGTCTCGAAACACGCAAAGACAGTGAAGCCTATGTTTTTTACGAAGGTCCGCCATCTGCAAACGGCGTTCCGGGCATCCACCATGTGATGGCGCGTGCTATTAAAGATATTTTTTGCCGTTATCAGACACTCAAAGGTAAACATGTTCAGCGAAAAGCCGGCTGGGACACACACGGTTTGCCTGTAGAAATGGGCGTCGAGAAATCGCTCGGCATCACAAAAGAAGATATCGGTAAAAAAATCAGCGTGGAAGAATACAACCTTGCCTGCCGCACTGAGGTGATGAAATACAAAGATCTTTGGGATGAACTAACCCGCGCCATGGGCTATTGGGTGGATTTGGATGATCCATATATTACTTTTGATAATAAATATATTGAGTCGGTATGGTACTTATTGTCAAAGCTTTACGAAAAAGATTTGCTCTATAAAGGATATACCATTCAGCCCTATTCACCCGCTGCCGGAACCGGTTTAAGCACCCACGAACTCAATCAGCCGGGCTGTTACCGCGATGTGAAAGACACTTCTGCAACGGCTCAGTTCGAGGTGATTCGAAACGAAAAAACTGCATTTATCAAAGCGGATGCAAGCCTGCCGTTGTATATTTTGGCCTGGACAACAACTCCCTGGACTTTGCCTTCCAACACAGCATTGGCCGTTGGTTCGAACATCGATTATGCACTCGTAAAAACCTTCAATCCCTACACAGGCAACCCAATTCAGGTTATTTTGGCGAAGGTGCTCATCGCTGGTTATTTCGACGAAACCATGCTCGACGGTGATTTTGGCGCATACCAAATTGGAGATAAAAAGATTCCATTTACGCTTTTAGATGAATTTAAAGGAAAGAAACTCCGTGGAATTTCTTACAAACAATTGATTCCGTGGATTCGTCCGATGGGCGATGCCTTCCGCGTGATTGAAGGTGATTTTGTGACCACTACCGATGGAACAGGAATCGTTCATATCTCACCAACTTTTGGTGCTGATGACGATCGTGTTGCCAAACAAACAGGCATTGTTCCGCTGTTGTTGATCGATACTGATGGTAAAAATCGGCCAATGGTTGACTTGCGTGGCCGTTTCTTCCCGATAGAAGATCTTGATATTGAGTTTGTTAAAAAATATGTTGATACCGAAAGCTACACTGATTTTGCCGGACGATTTGTTAAAAATGCTTTTGACGAAACCTTAGCCGACGATGCTACGACACTCGATATTGACATCGCTGTGATGCTCAAAAAAGAGAACAAAGCTTTCCGTATTGAGAAATTTGTGCATAGTTATCCGCATTGCTGGCGCACCGACAAACCTGTATTGTATTATCCGATGGATAGCTGGTTTATCCGCACCACTGCTTACAAAGAGCGCATGCTCGAACTCAATAAAACCATCAATTGGAAACCAAAATCGACCGGTGAAGGACGTTTTGGCAATTGGCTAGAAAACCTGGTTGACTGGAACCTATCACGTACACGTTTCTGGGGCGTGCCGCTTCCCATTTGGATGAGTGAAGATAAATCTGAACAACGTTGTTTTGGTTCTGTTTCCGAATTGAAAGATGCTATCAATGAGGCTGTAAAAGCCGGTTTTATGGAGAATAATCCTTTTGCCGATTTTGTTGAAGACGATATGAGCGCAGCCAATTATGGGAAATTCGATTTGCATCGTCCCTATGCCGACAATATCGTGCTCGTTTCCGAGACTGGAAAAAAAATGTTTCGCGAACTCGATTTAATCGATGTTTGGTTCGATTCGGGTGCCATGCCTTATGCGCAGATGCACTATCCGTTTGAAAACAAAGAAGCTTTTGAACATAATTATCCTGCCGATTTTATCGCCGAAGGTGTTGACCAAACACGTGGCTGGTTTTTCACTTTGCACGCCATCGCAGTAATGCTTTTCGATAGTGTTGCATATAAAACTGTGGTTTCCAATGGTTTAGTATTGGATAAAGCCGGTAATAAAATGTCGAAACGATTGGGAAATGCTGTTGATCCTTTCGAGACAATTGAAAAATACGGACCCGATGCCACACGCTGGTATATGATTACCAACGCACAACCATGGGACAATCTGAAGTTTGACCTCAATGGACTTGATGAAGTGCGGCGTAAGTTTTTCGGAACTTTGCACAATATTTACGCTTTCTTCGCTTTGTATGCCAATATTGATGGATTTACCTTTGCAGAAGCTGAAATTCCATTGAAAGAACGACCTGAAATCGATCGTTGGATTTTGTCAGAACTCAATTCGTTGATTTTATTGGTGGATGAATCGTATGCTACTTATGAACCAACCAAGGCCGGTCGTGCAATACAACTGTTTGTAGATGAACATCTTAGTAACTGGTATGTGCGCTTGTCGCGTCGTCGTTTCTGGAAAGGAAATTACAGTTCCGACAAAATTTCGGCTTATCAAACCTTATATACCTGTTTGGAAACCGTGGCACGTTTATCAGCGCCCATCGCTCCTTTCTTTAGCGAACGTCTTTTCCTCGATCTGAATGCAGTTTCCGGGAAAAGCAAGTGTGAATCGGTGCATCTGACCGATTTCCCCCAGGCTGAACTTTCGGTTATCGACAAAGATTTAGAAGAACGTATGCAGATGGCGCAGCAGGTCTCATCGATGGTGCTTTCGCTGCGCAAAAAGGCCAACCTACGCGTTCGTCAACCGCTGAATAAAATCATGATTCCGGTGAATAACGCGCAAATGCGTCAACAACTTATTGAGGTAGAAGGTCTTATTCTGTCGGAAGTGAATGTAAAAAGTGTTGAATATCTTGGTGAGGAAGCGAACATCCTCGTGAAAAAGATCAAGCCGAATTTCAAAACCCTCGGTCCACGCCATGGTAAACTGATGAAACAAATTGCTTTGTTTTTTGCCTCGTTCACACAAGACGACATTCGTTCCATTGAACTTTCGGGCGGAAAAAATGTTATGATTGGTGATGAAAAAGTAGAACTTACATTGGAAGATGTGGAAATCATGACAGAAGATATTCCGGGCTGGACAGTGGCATCACAAGATAAACTGACGGTGGCACTCGATATGACTTTAACCGCCGAGCTTGTGCAGGAAGGATTGGCGCGCGAAGTGGTAAACCGTGTTCAGAATATGCGTAAAGATGCCGGCTTTGAAGTGACAGATCATATTGACTTAGGCATTGAATCAAACACGGATTTGAATGATGCTTTGTGTAATTTTGCTGATTATATTTGTACTGAAACACTTGCTCATCTCGAAATTTTTGAACATTTAACAGATGTGGAACTTTCTGATATTGAGATCACTGAAACAATAAAGGTTCGTATGAATATCAAAAAAAGAGCGATTAAAATAAATTAATATAAAGATAAGGTCAATTATTCAAAAATTGGTATAAATTTATGCCGGATTCATGCATTGAATCATTGATGGAATAAAAAAATAATAGACATGAAAGAGCAAGAAAAAACACAGCATACCGACAAAAAGAATCGGTATTCTGACGAGGAGTTGGAAGAATTCAGAAATATCATCCTGAAGAAACTTGAAAATGCCAGAGCAGATTTAAAGATACTATCCGAGGCATTATCAAATACCCACGATAATGGAACCGACGATACCTCGCCCACATTCAAGGTGTTGGAAGAAGGATATCAGGTACTTTCGAAAGAAGAAAACGGAAAATTGGCTGCGCGTCAGGAAAAATTCATTTATAACCTCGAAAACGCTTTGATCCGTATCGAAAATAAATCATACGGAATCTGTCGCGTTACCGGAAAACTAATCGCCAAGGAACGCTTACGTATTGTGCCGCACGCCACTTTGAGCATGGAAGCAAAATTGAATCAAACCGGATCATAATTGATTGTTGAAATCGATATTTTTCAGATATTTAGTCCATCCCCGAGCGTAATTCTCGGGGTTGTTTTATTTTTAACCCAATAGAAAAGAATTTGAAACGCCCAATTATCATCGTATTCATCGTTTTATTGCTCGATCAGGCATTAAAAATCTACATCAAAACCCATATGACCATCGGCGAGGAGATTGCCATCGTAGGTAATTGGTTCATCATTCATTTTACAGAAAACAATGGAATGGCCTTTGGGATGCAGTTTGCCGGTGAATGGGGCAAGCTGGCGCTTAGTGTTTTCCGTATCCTCGCTTCCATCGCTATGGTGGTTTATTTATGGATTCTGACACGAAAAAAGACGGCTTTCGGACCTATTTTTGGTATTTCACTCGTGTTGGCCGGCGCATTAGGTAATATCCTCGACAGTGCTTTTTATGGTTTGGTTTTCAGCGGCAGCAGCTACCACACCGTTGCAACTTATATGCCTGAAGCAGGCGGTTATGCAAGTTTCCTGCATGGCAAAGTGGTTGATATGCTGTATTTTCCGTTGATTGTGATCGATCAGGCGAAAGCCCCGGCTTGGTTTCCACAATTTCTTTTCGACCTCGACGGCTATTTCATTTTCTTCCGTCCTGTATTCAATATCGCCGATTCCGCCATCACCACCGGCGTATTATGGCTTCTTATTTTCGAAAGGAAGTTTTTGAAAGGAATGTAAGATAAAGTTAGCACAAACAGGTGACAAGTAGCAGGCTGCCAGTAACTATCGCCCCACATCCAATATTTTTTCAAATCCACTTTTTTTAGTGCTGAAATTCAAGCCAAATCTTTATATTTGCAACCAAATAGATTTTCAAACATTATTTTAATATTCCATGAATAAAACGAACAGCGGACGTATCGCTCAAATCATCGGACCGGTTGTCGACGTAGCCTTCGATCAGGAGATCAAATTACCAAATCTACTTGATGCGCTTGAAATCACACGCGACAATGGTGAAAAAATTATCCTTGAAGCCCAACAGGCAATTGGTGAAAATACCATTCGTGCCATCGCGATGGACTCCACCGACGGTTTGCGCCGTGGTATGGAAGTGAAACAATTAGGTGCTCCCATCTCAATGCCTACGGGCGATGCCATCAAAGGCCGTTTGTTTAATGTGATCGGTAAACCGATTGATGGCTTGGGTGAAATCGATACCAAAACATCGTACAGCATTCACCGTGATCCACCTAAATTCGAAAACCTGACCACACAATCAGAGGTTTTATTTACCGGGATTAAGGTAATCGACCTGATTGAGCCGTATTCAAAAGGTGGTAAAATTGGTTTGTTTGGTGGTGCCGGTGTTGGTAAAACCGTTATCATCATGGAGTTGATCAACAATATCGCCAAAACGTATGCCGGAATGTC
>CANNKD010000196.1 GCA_947505205.1 Bacteroidota bacterium
AAAAAAAACTGATTTACTATGTTGCTCTTCTGACAATCCTGTTTGGTTCAGGATGTACAAAAGATGACCCCGCTAATCCGATTGATCCGAAAGGCCAGCTTGAAATGCTGTATCAGGCTGCTGTTGCGGATGCAATTATCGCTGATTCTTCCGAAATTTGCGATAGCCTTTGGCAAATCAACAACGGCAATTCAAAACTGGAATGGAAAACAATAAACAATGAAAAGTATGTACTGGTGGGGAATTTCAATAAATATCCCGATAGTTATTCCGACACTTCAGTGATTAATTCCTGGGGTCTGATATGGGTTTTTATTCCGGAACAATTTAAAGCAAGGTTGAAGTCGACGACGATCATTGACAATGACACGATCATGCGTATAAGCCAGTTACTTGGCATGCCGCCCACCACCACAAACAACTATATTGTCGAGCTTTGGGTGAAACCTGCTGACCTCTATCGTCCTGCAGCAGATCCTGAAATCGATGACAGCACTGCCGGACTCTACCTGTCCGAAAATGCCAATCCCGAATACACCCAATGGTTCAACCAGAATATTTATGATTCCTATTTCGGACAATGGACACATTATCCATGGACACGGCTTGGCTATACATATGATTGGGCAAATCCTGCCACGGAGGTGGGGATGAGTGAATACTGTATAAAAACGAATTCCGTCCTTTTTGTTAAAAAGCTATGCCTTGCCACAAAATACCTTACAAATTGAGAAAGTCACGACTGATGCGGATTTATAATCTGCATCCATTAACATCTAATTTGTAACTTAGTGCAGCAATCTCACTGTAGGTAATCCATTCCATTTCAACTCGTGCATCAAAAATTCATCGCCCTTTACTAATAAATTAATACCAAAAATAGTTTCCATTATCTTATAATTTTTGTTCAATTTTCAGTATGAATTACGACATGAAAAAAAAGTTATTTGCGGAAAAGAAAGATGGTCAATTTGAATCAGTAGAGGGTGGTCAGTTTGACCAAAGTTTGCAATTTATCTTTCAATCAATTAAAACAATTCTTGGTTCTTTTTGTTAATACAAGCAAATCCCTAAAAATGAAAAAAATTCTTTCTATTACTACAATTTTTCTGTTTATGTTCAATCTAAGCAATGCACAAATCAGACTTATTGGCGCGAGCAATAGTTTTGGTTCAGGCCTGATTGAAATTTTAGAATGGAATGCTTTGGATTCTTCAAGCGTCGAAAGCTATCCTACTGAATTACAGGGATATTATATGGGATCTTCCGTGTTTAATGCGTATAATAGCAATTATTATTTAACAGGTGTTACAGCTGATACAAGTGGTTTACTATCGTTCAACTCAAAAACAAATTCCCAAAATTTGAGTGACTATACCTTATTCTCAAATATTACTGAGATCGATATGAGTACCGGGAAAATTTACAATCTGACAGCAGATTCTATTGGTTATTTCAGTGTTAATGAATATGATATCAGTACAGGAACTGATAGCATTATTGGTATTGTCGGCGAGCCCGGGATTAATGGAATTATCACCGAAGCAATCTGTTTCGACTCAAACAATGGAATACTCTATTATCTTGGTTATGATAACACTCCATCAAGATGTTTATATAGTATTCCTGTTAGGAATTCTGATTTTTCATTTACCAAAGCAGTCATTGCTACGAGTGGTGCATACAACAATTTTCTAGGAGTTAATTATGACAATGTAAGTAACCGGATTTTCGCTTTGAATTCAGTATTCGATTCAACAGGTACATTTTCCGACTTTAGTGTGATAGATATCGATCCCATAACAGCTGAGATAACAACAAGAGCTCAATTGCTTCTTTATCCATATTTTGTTGCTGGTTCTTCATCATTTGATCAAAATTCAGGGAGTTTATTATGGATTGGAATAGATACCAATTTCATTCAAAAAATGATTGTATTTAACACGAATACAAATACTTATCAGGCAGGATACGTTCCTGGTTCGGTTTCAGAAATTGTTTGTGACAATTTCGATTTTGCTCAAAACGCCTATCCACTGACAGCCATTCAGGATAATATCGGAAAATCTTTCGGCATTTTTCCTAATCCGGCTTCAAAGAAAATTACCCTTCAAACCGATAGATTAGATAATGCTGGAATAGTTAAAATTTATTCCATGAATGGCGTTTTATGTCTTAGTGATCAAATAAATACTTTAAACAAAGAAATCAATATTGAATCTTTAAAGCGTGGAATGTATGTTTTGACTGTTCAAAGTTCATCAGAGATTCAAACCAAAAGATTGATCATTCAATAAGTGCCAATTTATACTGTTATTAAAAGCTCAATACTCCGTTAATAAATGATATAAATATTTATTTTTCAATAAAATAAGTGTAAATAAAACCAGAGTATAACAAGCTATCCTGCAAGTTGTGGGTGGCTTCTTCGTTGATTGGAAATTAGTAAATTGAAAAACAATTCTTCGGAGGAAATTCATCGGTTAAATCCCGCGCCCTTCGTGTATTTATGAAAAGTTATTTCCAATATTCCCAACACTTACCATCCGTTTCATATTCAAAGCCCTTGCCAATACAGCATAACGGCTCACATCTATTCATATTCCTCCTCCTAAAAACTCTGAACCTTTCAAATTTTGAAACTCTTCAAACCTGAAACCCTTCAAACTTGCCTGCCCGGCTTTAAGACGGGCCTGCCCGGCGGTACGACGGGAAACTTTTCAAACCTTAAACTTTCTAAAAACCCTAAAAATATTTGCTTGTTTGTCTGAGCGTTCCCAGGGCTGGGGACACTTTTTTTGTTTCATTCTCAAATAAATGCTGATAGTCAGTTCATTGTTACTATATTTGCAGGAGAACGTTGAATAAAACGCTATAAGTTAGCAACCATAATTTGAAAATAAATCATAGATGAAAATAGGATTAATATATCCAAACAAAAATAACAAGGACAAATCAGTGCATTTAGGTCTGGGATACATTGTCTCTTATGTGCGGCAAATTCACAATGATGTGAATTTTGTGTTATTGGATACCAGAGTATCGACAAACAAGGAAAAGGAGATTTTTTTTAATACCCGATTTGATCTTATTGGGATTACATTGTCCAGTTTGACGTATCATGAAGCAACGGGTTGTATTTCAAGTATCAAACAAAAACATCCAACTACCAAAATCTGTGTCGGCGGCCCTTATGCTACGATGGTAAAGGAAGAAATACTGGTAAATCCTAATATTGATTATGCTGTTTTTGGAGAAGGTGAAAAAACATTTGCCGAATTACTTTCTTTTCTAAAAGGGGAAATCGAGATATCAAGAATTAAAGGACTCATTTACAGGGATCAACTAATTGTAGTTAATGAACCAAGGGAGAATATTAAGGACTTGAATACGCTTTCCTTTCCAGCATATGACATCTTCAAGATGAACCGTTATCCTAATCATAGGATCATAACAAGCAGAGGATGCCCTTATGAATGTAATTTTTGTCTGGATTCGAAACTATGGAATGGTCAATGGAGAAAAAGAGAAATTGATTCCGTTATTGAAGAATTACTGTATTTATTTAAAAATTACAATAAAAAGAATGTTGTTTTTATTGACAATAGTTTTGACATCGAAATAGACAGGGTTGTTGAATTATGCGACAAACTGATTGAAAAGAAAATCAACTTTCTTTGGTCAGCCAATGTTCGTGGAGAGAATATCACTTCTTTTGTTGCGAAAAAATTAAAATTAGCTGGTTGTTATAATGTTTGCACTGGAATAGAATCTGCTAATAACAGTGTTCTGAAAAGGATTGGCAAGAAAGTTTCGATGGAAGAAATGACGAATGGCATAAGAAATCTAAAGGAAAATAATATAGAGGTTCTTGGCATGTTTATGATCGGTAACATAGGCGACACATTAGAAGCTGTTAAAGAATCTATTGCATATGCAAAAAGCTCCGAACTCGATTTTGTAAAATTCTACAGTGTAGTACCATACAAAGGGACACCTCTTTGGAACGAAATTAGCAAATCAGGAGGTAAAATATTTGGCAGTATTTTAGAGTTTGAAAACATGTCTCCTCCTGTATTTTTTGAAACACCTGAATTCCCATTTGAAGAAAGGGTTGAAGCAATAAACCTTGCAATAGAGGAGGGATTTTTTTGGTATTGCTTTAGAAATCAAAAAAGTAGATTAATTGATTTTGGGAAAACAATGATCTCAAAAATGCGAACATTACTACCTGCCTCTATGGGAAATTCATTATACATAAAAGCAAAAAAACTATATTATCAATTTACTTGAAAGCATTAATTACTGTTGCTAACCAACTGGCAGCCGGACTCCACAGGCTTATAAATTTTATTTCGTATGCGATTAGGTGAATCCTTACTGGCACTTATCAAACAGTTTCATTCTCATTCTCCTGCTTTTTTTATTTTATTCTCAAATAAATATTGATAGCCAGTTGCTTTGTTAGTATATTTGCAGGAGAACGTTGAATAAAACGCTATAAGTTACGGCTCATTAAAAAAAACGACAACGACACGACAGAACAAACAGTTTGATGATTAGAAAATTTAAAAATATTGCTTCTTTATTACTCTTGTTGGTTTTTCTTTTACCTTCAATAGTTAAACTTGAGCACCATCATGAACATTTTGAATGCAAAGCAAAGAATGAGAAGCATTATCATGTATTTCATGAGAAATGTGCTGTTTGTAATTTTGAATTTTCTATTTTCTCATCTGACTTTGAAAATATTGTTTTATCAAAAGAACAACCTGTAGCGAAGTATTGCAATAATTACAGGTCGGTTAACTATTCTACACTCTCTAAATACTCATTTTTATTACGTGCACCACCATATAGACAGATTTAATGTAAACACCTTTTGAGGCGTTAAATAAAAATTTGTATAAAAATTAATACGTAATAAAATGAAAAAAATATTTATCATTTGCGTAATGATATTGTCTTACCATATATCAAACGCACAAAACAAAATAACTGGAAAAATTTTAGACCAAGACAATTTACCTTTGATTGGTGCAAGCATTTTCGTTCCTGACATGAATAAAGGTACAGTTTCAAATACCAATGGAACTTATGAATTATCGAATTTGCCAAATGGAAAAACTAAAATTCAATTTTCGATAGTCGGGTACACTAATCGTATTGAAACAGTTGAGTTAAATGGAAACAGTTTGGAATTAAATATTATGCTAAACCAAACTGCAATAGAAATGGAAGCAATAGTTGTTTCAGGTGGATACAACTCAACTCAACATGAAAATGCTGTAAAAATTGACATTCTCAAACTCGACCCACTTACAATTACTAACACTCCCAATTTTACAGAAGCACTAACTAAAGTACCTGGTGTTGATATGATTTCTAAAGGAAGTGGCGTTTCAAAGCCAGTTATTCGTGGGCTTTCAATGAATGACATATTAGTATTAAATAATGGTGTGCGATTTGAAAATTATCAGTATTCGAGTCATCATCCGCTCGGGATTGATGAATTTGGAATTGAAGATGTTGAAATCATCAAAGGACCTGCTTCATTGCTTTATGGTTCAGATGCAATTGGTGGAGTTATCAATTTTATAAAGGAAAAACCTGCTCCTATTGGCAGTATTATTGGCGATTACAATATGCAACTTTTTTCAAACACGCTGGGCATGACTAATAATTTAGGTATAAAAGGTGCATCGAAAAAGTTCTTCGGAGGGTTAAGAGTTGGACAAAAAACAAATGCGGATTTTCTTCAAGGAGGCGGTGCTTTTGTTCCAAACTCACGTTTCAACGAAATGTCAGTTAAGGCAAATGCGGGATTTACAGATAAAGTCGGTACTTT
>CANNKD010000197.1 GCA_947505205.1 Bacteroidota bacterium
GCTTTATCTTCCTCAATCAGGGTATTCATGTCAGAAGCGAGGAAACGAATGGCTTCAATAAAAGTGAAGCCTTTGTGTTTCATGATGAAAGATACCGCATCACCACCTTCACCACAGCCGAAGCATTTGAACCTGTTTTTAGCAGGAGATACTGTGAAACTTGGAGTCTTTTCATTGTGAAACGGACAATTCCCTTTATAGTTTGCCCCATTCTTTTTCAATGTAATTTCTTTTCCGATAATCTTCTCTATTTGGACATTGGAAAAAATGTCATCAATTACTTCTTGTTTTATCATGAATGAGAGGCTTGTAAGGGTTGAAAAATGGAAATTTGTTCATCAGCAGTCAGTATCATTTTTCATCGAAACCGCCCCTTGTTTTGAAGGTTCATTAAAATATCTTCCACAATTTCGATTTCTGAATAAAGAGAAAGCTGATTATCCAGAATGGAGCATCCCTGTCCGATGTCATCCTGAAGAAAGGATGCCTCATGAGAAAGCTTCACAGCCTGAAGGTAGGTCTGATAGGCGCGAATAGCGCGAAGTCTTTTGGCTTCTTTCAATGGATTGTCACGCATGATCTTTGAATTTTAATTCCATCTTTCTCTGCGTTCATAAAATTGTGAAGGGCTGTTTCTTCCTCTGCACCAAGATCAACCACACAAACGAGCTTTTCATTTTCAACGCTTACTTTTTTGCCGTTGACCAAATAACCTTCAGGGGTTTTGCAAATGGTAATCATAGGTTCTTAACATTAATTATTTTGACAATAAAGAGAAATGTAATAGAAAAGGATTCAGCCCTGTTTAATCGCAATAAGTATTAAAGTGAGGAACAGAATCCGATATAGATAATCAGATAATCTCTGATATGTTGGTTGCATTATCAATGAAATCACGCAGGTATAAGCTGACAGTTCTAAAGCCAAGTTTTTTTGCATTCTTGACCAGCAGTATTTTCTGCTTTTTAGATATCCTGAGGGTGATGTGTTCATTAAGAGAATTGGCGAAAGATACATTGTTCATAAAATAAAAGATTTAATGATTAAAAGTTGAAATTTACTTGACAATTGAAATAAATGTGTTACATTTGTGTTACAGATGAGACACATATTTTCACAAATGTAGGCTTTTAATACTACATAGGCATACTTTATTATGATAAATCAGTAAAATTATTTTCATGGAAATAAATGATCGTATCACTCAGGTAGTTAAGTCTGCGTATGGAAGCCAATCAAACGCAGCCAGGGCGCTTGGTGTGGACAGGCAGAGAATGAACTCTATTGTGAATGGTGTAAAACCAGGCTTAGATTTCATCAATTTATTGTGTGACAAAACTGAAAACTTAAATATTCACTGGCTTATCAGAGGAGAGGGTTCGATGTTTCTTAAAAAGCCCGAAGAGATTAAGCTTCCCGAAAATAATTCAGGAGGTTTAGATATGACACTGAATCGCATTTTAACTTTATGGGAGGACGAGAGAGCCCAATGGAATATTACAAAGAAAGAATATGTAGAGCGGATAGAAGAATTGAAAAAGGAAAAGGATCAATTAAAACTGCGATATGAGAAAGATGCCACAGAATCATTATATGGACAAAAAGGTCAATTGAAATCTATTTCAAAAACAATGCTCAACAAAGCTGGTTTATCAACCAGAGAAATTAACTCAGTTTAGTATAGGTTTTTTCAGTAAAAATACGGCTGAAAACAAGAAAAAAAAAGGAAAGATCACTTTCGCAAAAAGAGATACAAAATGCAAGTTTCAAAATTCAATAAATTATAAACAAAAGGACGAAAACGGGGACAAAAAAACGGGGACAAAAAAATTAAAACAGGGACAAGTTAATTAAATAGCAATGTGCGTGTTAAAGGGTATCGTTTGCGTATCCCGCTCTCTCCGCGTTTTAGCTGGAAAAACAAGGAAAACCCCCGAAAATGACACATTTTCGGGGGTTTTTTGCATTTTCGGGGGTATTAAAGTGCATAATACCTGGTGGACTAATTAGTGGACTTGGCTAAGGAAAATCAAGTCCATCGAATAAGGTTCTTATTCGTTGATTTGCAGTTCTTTGCATAGCATGTTATTGCTCTAATAAATCTACATTGTTTAACATTAAAACTAACAATTATGACAAGAGCAACGTTCACTGTGCTGCTTTAGGCAGGTATTTTCCTGTCTTTAGGTTTCATCATTTTCCACTCGGGTATTCAGTGTCAGCTTAAGACAGGTAAAACCAATTATTCCAACAATAAGTGAAGCAATAAGAATTGCAATTTTTGAATTGTCTATGATGACAGAATTGTCGAATGCAAGAAGCGTAATAAAGATTGACATTGTAAAACCGATACCGCCTAAAAAACCTGCACCAATTATATTTTTCCAATTTAAGTCTGTCGGCAATGCACAAAGTCCCAGGCCAACACCGATAAATGAAAAGAGCCAAATACCTAATGGCTTTCCGATTACAAGACCTGCAATAATTCCTAAACTGTTTGTTTGTCCTAAACCACTTTGCCAATCATCGCCAACCGAAATGCAAGTATTGGCTATTGCAAACAATGGCAGAATAAAAAAAGCAACTGGTTTGTGTAAAAAATGCTGAAGAATAGAAGAAGGTGATTGTTCTCCACCATTTCCAAATGGGATTGCAAATGCTAACAAAACGCCTGTTATTGTTGCGTGAACGCCCGAATGCAACATAAAATACCACATTACTACACCGCCAATTAAATACGGAATTAAGTTGTGAACTTTCAGTCGATTTAGAATGAGTAGAAAGCCGAAAACGCCAAATGCAATAAATAAATTTACAAATGCAATTGAGGTCGTGTAGAAAATTGCAATAACTACGATTGCGCCCAAATCGTCCATTACTGCCAAAGCGGTTATGAATATTTTTAAGGAGGACGGAACACGATTGCCTAACAGAGATAAAATACCAATAGCAAAAGCAATGTCTGTCGCCATTGGAATACCTGCACCTGCTTGAGTGTCTGTCCCGAAGTTGAGCAAAATAAATAGTCCTGCCGGAACAAGCATACCGCCTATTGCACCAAAAATTGGTAATGAAGCTTTTTTAATATCAGAAAGCTCTCCTTTATAAATTTCTCGCTCTAACTCTAAGCCAATAAGCAGAAAAAAAATGGTCATTAGTCCGTCATTTATCCAATGAACGATACTGTGGCCGCCCAAGTCAAAATGCCAAAAATTTATATAGTCTGTCTGCCACGAAGAATTTGCGAGAACAAGAGAAAGAACTGTCACGAAAACTAAAATTAGGCCACCTGCTTTTTCGCTGTCAAAAAAATCGTTGAATAATCTTGTTAACTTCATCTTTTTGTCTGTCTATTTCTGGTATTCTATTTTTGTCTATAAAAGTAAGCGCTATCCTTTTTCAGAGATGTTTACATTAAAAGTTGGTGGTTTGTAATTATCATTCAGATAGTTAGATGGGATTGTAGTTTCATTTCCATCGCGTTGGTTTCTGTAATGTGGTGACATGATTTCAATGCCCGCCTCGTTGCAACAATCCTGAATGTTTTGGTGAAGTTGTGAGTAAAGATGAGCTTGTTTATTAGCCTCTTTGGTGTAACCGTTAATTTGGTAAGAAACATAAAAATCGTCGAGGCTTGTTTGCAAAACGAAAGGCTGAGGTTTCTTTAAAATAAACTCGGTACGTAAGGCTGCATCAATCAAAGCCTTATGCATATTTTTCCATGGTACATCGTATCCAATTGTAACTGTTGTATGAACTATTAGGCCGCTATCTTTTAACCTGGTATTTGTTGAATAGTTTGTGGTGCTGCTTAATAGTACCGTGGAGTTGGGAACAGTAACATCTTCATTTTTAATGGTTTTGATACGGGTAACGAGCATGGTCTTCTCAATTACATCACCAGTAACATCTCCAATTTTAACGCGGTCGCCTATTTTGAAAGGTCGCATATAGGTAATTACCATTCCTGCAACCATGTTTGCAATAGCACTGGATGAACCTAAAGAGAACAATATCCCAATAAATACAGAAATACCCTGGAATGCCGGCGAGCCAGAACCCGGTAAGTAAGGGAATATAAGCACTATCATAAAGGCGTACAATAAAAATTTCAGAATCCTGAAAGTCGGATGAGCCCAATCGGCATGAAATTCTTTAATTTCAATTACTCCTTTATCAATCTGGTCAACAAAATATTCCATCCCTTTAATGGCATACTTAAAAATGTATACAATAACGATGATATAAAATAGGTTAGGGAGGAAACCGATTATTCCATTAAAAGCTGAACGTGCCGGGCTGAGTACCCATTCAATCAGTGTGGTTGTCCACATTTTTGTTTCAGGAAAGAGACTGAACATCAGTGGCAAGGCAAGGTAAACGATGAGGATGATCAAAGCAATTCTTAGCAGGTTATTTAAACGAAGAATAAACTTTTCAAAATGTTCAGGAGTGAAAATCTGTATTTTGTTTATAGTTAGCCCATCAAGGAATTTTTCGCGGTCAGCAATAATACGGTTGCTGAGCCAACTGAAGGCTTTGTTAATCAGGAAGATCAAAAGACTTAGCCCTACCAAAATCAGGACAACCCAGCCAATCCTGACAACCCAACTAGTTAAGCTATTGGCATTTCGCTCTTCAACTATGTTTTCTCTGATTAATTTAAGGTATTTATTTGCTAACTGAAAGTCATCCTCAGCCAACAACAATGCATCAATATTGTTGACAGCCATAACGGTCATGTCGTTATTGTAAATTATTTCAGAGCCATATTCTGTTTTTATCGCTTTCAGTGAATCCGGATTAAAAAAAGGATCATTGTATATTTTCTTAATTCTTCTTGTAATATTTTCAGCCCTTTCTTCCGGACTATAAGAAGCGATTTTAGTAAAAATAAAGAATAATGTATCGTTAAAAGAAATAACTGCCGAACCTTTAGAAGTCGTTCTAAGTAATTCTATTTTTTGATTGAGTTCCGCTTTTCGCAATGAATCCTGAACTTCAATTGTTTTTAGTTTCGCTTCAAGTTCCATTGTTTTATCTCTGTTACCTGAGGCTTTCTGGATATCTATCTGCAATTGTGCTTTAACCAGCGAGTCAAAAAATTGCTGCTGGTATAAGATCATTGCATCCACCTGATTTCTTAAGTGGATGTTGGATGTGTCCAATGTGGTTGTATTTTGCGAAATAGCAGTTAAACTGATCAGACAAATTACAAGTAGATAAAGGTAAATTGTTCTTGTCATAGGTTTACTCTTTAATGACTGATATTTTGAACCAAAATGTTATGAAATAGCAAATGTAACAATACTGATAACAGTACCTCCCAAAATTTGAGGGAGAACTGATTTAATCAACATGACTATTTGATAGACATATCAGTAGTACTATTATTTTCATGTGTGCTTCTATGTTTTAACCGTTAGAAATGCTCATTTTATAGTTTTATAATAGCGCGTTTTATATGAAAATTGTACAATTTATTGATAAAGAATTGGTTTCATTTGCAGAGGCTAAACCACGCATTAATGCCAAACCCTCCTGCATGAAAATATGTAGTACACAAATCTGAACTTGATGGCTATCAAGTCATTGAATAGCAATATTTTTTTCGGATTAGCTGTAAAGTGGGTTAAATTATTATACAATTGAATTTTCATCTTTTATAGAAACAATGGCAAATACTAAAACCAAAGCAATCTTTTGCCGTTTTTACTCTTTTTTCGGTTCTCCACGGTTGGTTAGCCATCGGTCTATTGGTTTTAAAGCCAGATTTACACCAACTACTAATAAAGTTGCAATAAGGGTTTCAA
>CANNKD010000198.1 GCA_947505205.1 Bacteroidota bacterium
ATACAATATTTTTTTTCGTAATCCGTAAAAAGCAATTTCATATAAAGTGTAAGCGAACCAAACGAATCCCATTGCGGATGGATATAGTAATTGTAAATGGTGTTTGTGAAATAGATTTCACTGTTTTGATGTCCATAAAAAGGTGAAAGCCGATCTTTTGAGGCGATATAATAATTTCTCCAATTATAGTGTGGTTCTATTTCGTGCATAAAATGTTGTTTATGAGATAATTATTGATCTTTTAAAACTCAATGAAACATCTTTAATAAATAATAACCCAAGAAACAGGCACCAATTCCCAGTAAATTATTCAGACCAAAATAGAGTAAAAAGATTTGGAATTTTCCCTGCGAAAGGATATTGAAACTGTCGAGTGAAAAGCTTGAGAAGGTGGTAAATCCGCCTAAAACGCCAATAAAAACAAAGGCTCGAAGAGTAGGGGATAAGCCTGATTTTTCAAATACAGCCCAAAGAATTCCAATGAACAATGAGCCAATAATATTTACGAATATAGTTCCAAAAGGAAGAAAATGAGGTAGTTGCCTCTCTGTTAAATAATATACCAGCATCCGAAGTGTGGTTCCAATGGCACCGCCTGCGGCAACGATCAGCACTTGGCTTATAAGTTTCATTAAACGGCAAATTTAATTCCTGGAAGTATCTTCAGTTCGCTGTATAATTCATTGAGGTGCTCCTTGTTTAAAAGTAATACCCGAATCGTATGACTGGCGAATTTTCCTTTGCCACTTTCTCTGACACCAAGATACTCGTTTGCCACTGCAAGTCGAAGCAACAACTCGTCCAATTGATGCTGGGTTTCAGCGATACTCACCATTGTCTCCACAACGACCTTCAGTTCAAAAGTAACCGGAAATTCTATTTCTTCAGGTTTATTTACTTGATTCACAGTTGAATGTGAGCCATTTTGATTTGTTTTTTTTGTCATTTATCTGATTTAAAAATTCCTTATCAAACTTATTCCTCCCCAGCGGTGGTATCTTCCTTTCATGAACTCAGGACCGATATGAACGAAGTTCAGCATGATCCCGTTTTGTTTATAAAAGAAGTTAAGGCCGGCTTTGAATTGTGTAATATTATGGTGTAAATCATTGTATGTCAATGTATAAGGACTATCTTTAACGAATAAACCACCGTTCAATGTGGCGTTGTAAAATACAAATTGTTGCCCAAGCTGAATCGAAATCCAGTACTGCATTTTATTTTCTTCAAAATACTCTGCCGTGCCTTTTTTAGCAGTAGATAAACTTTTAAAATAAGGGATAAATTTTCCGATCCTCATCATGGCATAAGCTGAAATATCGGTGTTTAAAGTTCCAATCCTGCCAGTGGCTCCTGCGTTGATTTCGAATTTTTTTGTTGAGATAATTCCCTTTTCAATAGTAGTGCTAAAATTGATAATCAGATCATTATGTATTTGGTAATTCCAGCCAATCGGATGTAAATCGTGTAATCCACTCTGTAGTGACGATGCCAATGAAATACTTCCCAATACACCCGTTTGAATTGAAGTTGAGAGTCTTGTTTTTTGCTCAAATTGGTTCGAAATCTTCGAAAACTCAAGATAGAGCACGCCCGAAAACGGTCGATCGCCATAATCGATTGTTATAGTTTCGGGATTGATACCGGTGTACATGTTTTGTCGGACACCAATTTTATAATAATTGATAGAGTTTTTCCCCAATCCAGGCAATGTATTTGTAAAACCAAAATGCTGAAAGGCCGGTAAAATGACGCTCACTGCCATGCCATTGGTATAATAATAATCGGTGTTGGTAAATATATCATTGTCAAAGTCGATCAAAAGATAACTGTTTGAACTTGTGACAGCTTCGCTCGAAATCATTGCAAGTAGATTATTTTTGGAATTGTTTTGCAGACTGATACCACAAACCATTGGGTTGGAAATGGAAGTACTTAAAGTTACCAGTTTCCCGATGTTTTCTTGCCTGTAAATTATTACATTCGTATCTTTTACAGCTGATTCTAAGCTTATTGGTGAATTAGTTTCGAGATTCTCCGTTTTGAAATGCGTATCCGAATTGATGACTTTTGCTGGTTTTTTTAAGCTATTATCTGCTTTTTTTTTCTCTTCAGCAGGTTTAATATTATCGCAAGCTGAAAAGTACATCGAGCTAAAACAGATCAATACATAAATCAACAAGCCTTTTTGTTTCATTTTACTTAAAATATCTTTGGATATTTTGTCGGATTATAGTCGTGCATAATATTGTAAACCGTATCGAAGACATCTTCAGCGTTTGGGTTCGAGAAATAGTCTCCATCAGTGCTGTAGGCTGCCCGATGAGCCTTGGCAGTCAATGTTTTAGGTTCAGCATCAAGGTATTTAAACCCTTTTTGAACCTCAAGTACTTCCTGCATCATATAACTGGTGGCACCTCCTGGAACATCCTCATCGAAAAATAGGATTTTGTTCGTTTTTTGAAGTGATTTTGCAATCATACCAGAAAGATCGAAGGGTAAAAGTGTTTGAACATCAATGAGTTCTACTTCAATTCCGAATTCCATCAGTTGATCAGCGGCTTCTTCAGCAATGCGAACGCAAGAGCCATAAGTTACCACAGTCACATCTTTTCCTTCGCGCAGAACCTCAGGAGTGCCGGGTGCGATGCGAAATTCGCCAATATTTAATGGTTTTGGTTCACGTAAACGGTATGCGTTTAGTGGTTCGATGATCAGAGCCGGTTCATCGGAAGCTAAAAAAGTATTGTAAAAACCTGCTGCCTGGGTCATGTTTCTTGGAACTGCAACGTAAACACCTCTTATTGAGTTTATTACCATGCTTAATGGTGATCCTGAATGCCAGATTCCTTCTAAACGATGACCACGTGTACTGATGATTAATGGCGCTTTTTGACCACCTTTTGTTCGGTAATGAAGTGTTGCTAAATCATCGCTGATAATTTGCAAAGCATAGAGCAGGTAATCGAAATACTGAATCTCAGCTATCGGACGCAATCCGCGCAAAGCCATTCCGATACCTTGGCCAACGATTGTCGCTTCACGGATTCCGGTATCGGTAATACGCAAACTTCCATATTTGTCTTGCAGACCTTCGTATGTTTGATTAACACCTCCGATTTTGCCAACGTCTTCGCCAAATGAAACAACCAACGGATTGGTTTCAAATATTTTATCGAAGTTGTCACGCAAAATTTCTCTACCTGGAACCATTTGTGATTCAGGCGGATAAGTTGGATCAATTGCCAGAATCTTTAATGCAGATTGAGCAGATTCTGAATAAAGATGTGAGCTGTATTTCTCGGCACCGGCTTTTTCAGCATAACGCAACCATTTGGTAACATTTGTTTTCAGTGAGTTCTCGGGATTGGTGCATGAATCACAAATCAACCTGAGGATTTTTTTTCCGGAAGATAAAATGTCTTTTTGGATTGGCTCGCCAATTTTCTTCAGATCGTTCTTGATTTGCTCAATCTTTGCGGTTTTTGAACAGCCGCAGGTCGTAACATCGATCAATCTAACAAATTCATCGCGTTGGATTTGCAATGGTTTCAGGTACTTATTCCAGGCATTTCGTTTGGCATCCCGTGCACGTTTTTCAGCTTCCTTTTCAATAGCATCAAGCTCTGGTGTAGTTGCAAATTTCTTATCAAGAATCCATTGACGCAGCATTTTGATTCCATCTGTATCTTGTTCGTGTTCAAGTTGTTCGGCTGTTTTGTATCGTTCATGTGAACCTGAAGTTGAATGACCTTGAGGTTGGGTACAACCAACGATATGAAACAGCACCGGAACCTGCTCTTTACGGCATTTTTCGATACCTATTTTATAAGTATTCACCAATGCAGGATAATCCCATGCGTCAACTTTGTAAATATAATACCCGTCTTTATCTGCCTCCTTTTCAAAACCTTTTAAAATTGCAGAAATATCACTTTTCGTTGTTTGAAATTTATTCGGAACCGAAATTCCCCAACCATCGTCCCAGACGGAAATCGCCATGGGAACCTGTAAAACACCGGCTGCATTAAAAGTTTCAAAGAAATGTCCTTCAGAGGTTGAAGCGTCGCCAATAGTGCCGAAAGCAACTTCGTTTCCGAGATTAGAAAATTGCTTATATTGTTGTAATTCATTATTTTGACGAAAAAGTTTAGAAGCGTAAGCTAAACCCAATAAACGGGGCATTTGGCTGGCAGTTGGGGAGCTATCGCATGAAGAATTTTTAATCTGACTCATATTTTTCCATTCGCCGCTTTCGTCCAAAGTTCTGGTAGCGAAATGGTTGTTCATCAATCTGCCACCGTTGGCTGGATTGGCTTCGAGATTCGTATCTCCGTATAATTGCGCAAACAATTCTTCAGGACTAATCATACCGGCTGCAAGCATAAAGGTTTGATCGCGGTAATATCCTGAACGCCAGTCACCTTCACGGAAAACTTTTGCCATGGCAAGTTGTGGAATTTCCTTACCGTCGCCAAAGATGCCGAATTTAGCCTTACCGGTGAGCACTTCACGGCGACCTAATAAGCTTATATTACGACTCTCACAGGCGATGCGGTAATCGTTCAGCACTTCATCTTTTGTGAAAATATGTCCTTTTTCCTGCTTGCTTTGTATATTTTGTGTCATAGATTGTAATCAAAATAATGTGAAGTGGCGCAAAGTTACAAAAAACAGAAGGAAATCGGGTTACAATTTAGGTTTATCAAAAATTCGAATGGAAAAATGTCTAAAAATATTTGTTTGTCGAAAGAGAGCATTCTGACAATTTACCTATTATGATTGGACATCAAAACAGGGATTTAGGAAGGAAATCGGATGGTGAGAGAATCCTAAATAAAATCCTTCTATAGATTATTAACCTTATCAATGGAATGCAGATAATTAAGCAAAAATACTTAAATCCTTCTTGGACAATTTGGCAACAATATTTCATCTCCTACAAACCTATTTTCTGCACAATCCATTGGATCACAACAAGTATGGCATACCCTTTTAAAGGCTGAGAAATCGGTTAAAACCACATCTGTTGACAAAAAACCTTCTTTGATAGGTTCTGTTTTCAATAAATCGGTACTAAGGTATTTTTTGTTGCTGTCGGAGAAAACTGTGACAACAACAGCATCTTTCCCCAATTCATTTTGTACCATTAAAGCACCGATAAAGTTTGCACCGGATGAAATACCAACAGCTAAACCGAGTTCAGAAGCTAGTTTCTGTGCCATGATAATAGCATCGCCATCGTCAACCGCAACCACATGATCGAGTTTGTGAAGGTCAATAATCGCAGGAATAAATTCGTCTGAGATACCTTGAATACGGTGCTTTCCAACTTTATGTCCTGTACTCATCGTTGGGGAATTAGATGGTTCAAGCGGAAATATCTTCACTTCAGGATTCATTTCTCTGAGGTATTTTCCAACGCCCATGATCGTTCCACCTGTTCCAACGCCGGCAATGAAAGCATCGGGTTTCAGATTTCTGTAAATTAATTGAAACCATAGTTCTGGTGCAGTGGTAAGATAATGTGCTTCACAATTATCCTGATTCGAAAATTGATTGGTTAAAAAACCTCCGATTCGCTTGGCTTCTTGCTTTGCCATTTCAATGCTTCCTAAGAAACCTCCTTCTTCCTTGCTGACCAGATGAACTGTTGCGCCCATCGAACGAATGAGATTTTTCCTTTCAGAACTCATCCAATCAGGCATATAAATCGTAACATGATGACCTAATGCCTTGCCAATGGAAGAGATTGAGATTCCGGTGTTTCCACTTGTTGCCTCAACCAATGGCACTCCAGCAACTAATTCTCC
>CANNKD010000199.1 GCA_947505205.1 Bacteroidota bacterium
CTGGATTGGTTGTTATCAGCACGACTTCCCGAAAAACTTTCAGAAAAGGAACTATACAGAAGTGCCGGAAGCTGCGCCTGAGATTTAACCACCTCTTTGATTTCCTGCAGATCAACTTCCACAAAAGCATTGATTTCCTTGTGTTGTTCCGAGATGCTGCGGAATAATGTTGCTGTCTGTTCATAATTCAGTTTGATTGATGACATGATGCTTTTTATTTTTTGGATTTATGACTGCGTTTCTGCTGTTCGGCATCGAGGATTAACTTTTCGAGGATCACAAATAATTCATAGATATTATAGGCAGCGACATCGTGGAAAGTCCCTGTTTTAGGACCGGCCAGATCATAGAAGAAACCGAGCCATCCCGACTTATCCACTTTCTTTGTGGTATTGGTGCTAGAAAAAACAGCTTTGAATTTCTCATTGATATGGTTTCTGCAGCCCATGAAAAAGACCAGGATAGCGATCTTGACTTCAAGATGGAAATTGGAAGTGTAGTTTGAATACAATTCGATTTTAGCAAGGTCAAAATCCTCGCGCATATCGCTGAAAGTATTTTTCTTGGCAGCCGGCCGATACAAACAAGCGATCAGCATATTCAGGTCTTTTCATCTTTCATTTTGAGGAAGGAATTTAAGAAGCGATCAGCGAAAGCCCATTCGGCAGCTGTGGTATTCTGTAAGGAAGTAGCCGGACCATGCAGAATCCGGAAGGGATTTGATCTGACAAAGGGAATGACTTGATTTGTCAAGGTATTGGATTCCCAAAGGAAAGTAAAGGAGTTGGCTATGTCGTCTAATTGACTTAAATTCATCAGCTTATATACGTTGGAAGGAAGTGCCAGGCAATGGATGGCGATCTCTCTCAGGGATTCGATGGAAGCCGGAGAAGTGAAAACGATGGGCGCAACAAACAAGACTTGTCTTTTTGTCAGCTCGTTCCAATTGGAGGGGATATCCCTTACAATGGTTTTATTTCCTATTTCGATGCGGATCTTATTCATTTGAATTTAATTTTCCAATACAGGGTGCAATAGATGTCATGGTTCAAAAAATCATAAGACAGCGAATAGGCATGATCGTTTTTAGTCAGCAATAAAGCGTTAGCCGTTAAACCGAATTCGGTGGGACTACGACCCACACCAATTCCGGCAAAGAATTTGGTTCTCAAGACAGGCTGATTGATTACAGTCGTGTTCTGAATGATTGCAGTAGGTTTGCGGTTAGCGATAGATGGAAGCATCCATGCCAATCTGTTTTGCGTAACCATATATTGAACAGAAACGAAAACAGAGCTATCATCAGCCAGTATTTGATTTCCGTAAACCTTAGCGAAATAATCTGCAAGAATCAAAGCCGTATCCACCTTTCGAAAGGTGGTATCATGGATAATACTATCCACTTTTACCGTTGTGATTATTGGATAAGGATATGGAATGCTATCCCCCACAATGTAACAGGTATCCGTTTTGGAAACTATATTCCTGACATCAGGACAATGGTGACATTCTCGTTGCAAAAAAAGCAACAAAATCAGAATCACAATGATCATCCATGCCGGACTAATTCGCGTTAATATTCCCATCTGGCAATCTCCTTTCGTAAATCAAAATGTATAAAACCTACTAAAACTGCATTCCCTTTGCCGTCGAATTTTGGACGTTTGATAGCAAAACCGCCTTTATGGCCGGTTGTGCGGTCGTTGTATTTTCGATACAGCCAACCAAGTATTTGAGCGCTCATTATATTGCTACAATTGAATGCCTGCACATCAACAGCTGCGATAATATGCTGCGAATTACCTGACCGGCCTTGATGAAGTTCCCATTCCTTGCACCTGAATCCTGCTGTCACTTCAAAACCGATTTCGGCTTTTGAAGTATCACTTTTAAATTCGATGTTGATTATTTCTCGCACATCATCCATAAAAGCGCAGAGTTCAATAAACTTTTGCTTATTGAATTCATCAAAATGCTTCCAATTCATTTCAATAGCTTCCTTTGGTAATTCGCTACCCTCCATGATTTCATACAATGAGAAGTGCTTACTTAACTGATAATCAATTTCTTTTCTCATTATTCATCAATCTCCATCTTTTGTTCCGCTTTCTTTTTGAAAATCGAAACTATTTTATTGAATATCGGATTACCGGTGATTTTACTCACATTACTTGCAATACTTGTCATTTCAACAATTGCGATCAAAACACTTGCAATATTTGTGATCGAAAAAGTTCTGATCGTGTTTTCAGAAACCGGTACAACTTTCAATATGAATAGATCGAATACGAAAAACACAATCAGGATCAGGACGTAAAAAAATAGTTTTTCAATTGTCTTCCTTAATTTTCCGGATTCCACAACCTTGAAAGCAATCATCAGGCAATTCCAAAAACCTTTTTTATCAGCTGTTGCTGACTTCATCTGGTAATAAATACTTGTGATCATATCAATGATTAACAAGAATATCACAACATGAATCACACTCGAAATGGGCGCAAGAAAAGCAATGAAGATTGCGAATAACTGCGCTAACCAGTTAAGGTGATAAATATTAAGGAGGAGTTTATACAGCATGATTTCTAATTGATTAACAATGTTTTTATAATGATTTATTCATGTGATTTTTATCAATATGATCCAGAGTCTGAGCTAACCACTTACCGAATCTTGCAGTATTATTGTATTGTAAATGATTGACAGCCAATACATGACTGACTGTGTGATGAACATTCCCGAAAGGATAGATTGTTTTGTCGATAATCGCGAAGTTGTTCAGAAAAGTGGACAAAAGAACGTTCCCGATACTGTCAATCCCAACATTCACGGAATACAAAACACTACCCCAATACTTAACTATGCTCAGTTTCGAATAGTGAAACGGAAGGTAAATCAGCGCATAAAGAATACCGAATGAACCAGCCGAAGTCAGTAATAGCAAGGCTACAAACAAAAGGATGATATTGATAATTATCCGTTTCATACAGTTTGGATATCTTCAATGGTTACAATTCCCTGAGTAGCAATGACAAGCTGTTGGTGAGCCGCAAGAATTAAGTTGCAATAGCAATACAATGTTCCTTCCACTCTGATAATAGGCAGATCATTAATCCGGAACCACGTTTCAACGGCAGGATATTGCATGACCAGCTGAACCGGTGCAACGATGCGTTTTGCAAATTGCGGATGATGCCAGCCATTTGAAATCAAGGTATCGATTCTCAGTTTTTCTGCGAGCTGCGCCAATTCTTCCACAGACTTTTCAGAAACAGTCCAGGTTAATGTCCT
The DNA here is from genome assembly GCA_947505205.1 of Bacteroidota bacterium. Lineage (GTDB taxonomy): Bacteria > Bacteroidota > Bacteroidia > Bacteroidales > F082 > CAJBPB01. Next base: position 3,289 of record CANNKD010000199.1, read on the forward strand.
CGTTTTCTTGGTTGTGTTGGCAACCCATTCCGAAGAAATATTTTGTGTAAGCGGATTGAATTCCGGTTGTGTATCTTCCATGATTTTCAATTCTACGATTGGATTGATCACCGGACCAGGGATTCCATCGACAAGGTATTGCGGATCGAAAGGACCTGCAATGACTTGTTTTGTCGTTTTGTTATACAATACTGTTTTCATTAATTCTGGAATTTATATTTGATTGTTACAACACCATTTCTTCCGGTATAACCATTTCCGTTGCCATCATAAACATTTCCACCATGACCATATCCGGTTGGAGTATCAGAAGTTCCTTTAGTACCGCCAATGCAATAATTAACGCCATCAATAGTGTAACCACTTCCTGCAACAGCACTGTTAGCACCTGCTCCACCTGCACCGCCACCACCGCCTCCGCCTGTGCCACTCACAGAATTACCACCATTGTATCCTCTTCCATAAGCACCTGAATCACCAGCCTGGATTGTTTGGTTGGCAGTTCCGCCAACACCATTAGATGTTGAGTATCTTGCGCTACCACCACCGCAACCACCGGCCTGACCATTGCATTGTGTACCGACAGCACCTGTTTTTCCTCCTTTTCCACCACCTTTTGCTGTTAAACCCATTGCAGTAGAATCTCCTCCATTTGTGCCAAGTGATGTGGTCGTCATTCCGGCAGATCCCGCACCAATTACAATAGAATAGGACGTTAATGAAATAGCTTTATTCGGAATATAAACAAGTCCACCTGCTCCACCAGGACCAGAAATATTTCCTGTGGAAATACTTTTTCCCCTGACTTGTCCGTTTAGTGCGACAAATTTAGGATTTTGATATAATGCGCTATTTTATCATTTAATTTAGTCCGGATTCTTATCTCTTTGTTAGTTATTTTATTGAGTAGACGAGCATCTGTAACCTTTTTGCACTCATTGATAAATTTTTTAATTGAATCTTCTGTGTTTAATTCGATGTGTTTTGATATTACGAGTGCCATGAAACAGATTAATAGATGAAGTTTTATAGGTTCTTCCTTGAAGTGGAAGATTGGTCGTGTTTGTAAGTCGTGTTTTGATATCCTAAAAGCTTGCTCAATTTTATAAAGTTCATGATATCGCTCAATGATAGTTTGATTGTTTACAAGTATTTCTTCTAAGTTCGTGTAATAGCCTTTGATGCCCAATAGTTTTCTTGACTTTTCGATTAACGCCTCGTTGATTTCTATGCGTTCATCTGTTGTTTTGGTGAATTTTACCTTTTTGTTTTTTCCTGGGTTTTCGATAATGGTTTTAGCTTTGGATATCTGCTTTTCCATTTCGTGTTTGTCTTTTCGATAACGAATCGATGAAAAACTGCAAATCAAATACCCATTATCTGTTTTTATTCTGATACTTTTATTGTCTTCCCGCATGATGTTTTTATCAATCTGGTCTATCAGTTCATGGGATAGGTTTGCAAGTCTTGCTCCAACAATGTAATTAATGTTGTTTTTCAAAAGCTCCTGAACATTTGTGCTGCTTATCATTGCAGCATCAGCAACCACAGTAAACTCTTTCACACCGTGCTTCTTAATGAATTTCTTTACCACAGGAAGAATAGTGTGCCCCTCAAAGATGTTGCCTGAAAAGATTTCATAAGCTATTGGAAATCCCTCTTTTGTGACCATTAGAGCCACTAAAATTTGTGGTTGTTGTGATTTATTGTCTTTTGAAAATCCGTTTTTACGAAGTTCATCTTCTTCAAATGTTTCAAAATATAAAGTGGTAACATCATAAAACAATAAATCAAAATTGAATGCGTAAGTTTTTTTGGCAAACTCTATAACAATTGATTCTATTTTCGCCTTTAAATCAGGCCATTGCGCTGCCGATTGATAATAACTTTGCCTTCTGTGATGTATCCCAAAATACATGGCCAAAAGCTCAATGGATCGTAATTTTGAAGCTGGTTCTAACATCCTGATTGCTACCAAATCCAGTAGAAATTGATTTGTGATTTTAGCAAAACCAATTTGTGTTATCAGATCGAAAATTGAGTCATATAGAAATGTATAATAGGTTCCCAGAAATTCGGTTTTATCCAAATAAAGCAAGTTGTCAAACTTCACATCATCAAAAATAGAAATCTGATTTACAGTGCTTTCTATTACATCTTGGGCAACAAGCCTAAGCGAATCCAGTTCTAGGCTATTTTTTGCAGAACCAATATGCTTAAATATTACTCGCTTACGATTTCTATAGTAAATAACTTGTACCGCAATATGCCCCGACGCGGTTTTTAATTCTCTAATATGATACATAAATTTGCCTTAGTGCGACAAATTTCAATATTTTTCGTTACAATTAACTGATTATCAATAACAAATTTTTAAAACTTTAAAAGGGCGGACAAGTCAGGAAATAGCTTTATTCGGAATATAAACAAGTCCACCTGCTCCACCAGGACCAGAAATATTTCCTGTGGAAATACTTTTTCCA
>CANNKD010000200.1 GCA_947505205.1 Bacteroidota bacterium
GTGTTAGCTCCAATCGCTGCTGCTGCTGCGCTTGTTTCGGGAATGATGATGGTCAAAAAAATGCGGGAACAACAAATGGAAGGTGGATCTTCGCCAAAATATGCTACCGGTGGTATCGCCAGAGGTTCGAAACATTCGCAAGGTGGAATCCAAATGATTGATTCAAAAACAGGAAAAAAAGTTGGTGAAATGGAAAATGGCGAGCCTTATATGATTCTGTCAGAAAAGACATATAAGAACAACAAATTTGTAATCGACAGGCTTTTGCAAAGCTCGATGCATGGTAATGGAGAGCCCATCAAATGGGCTTCATCTTCTTCTATACCACAACCAGACTTCGGGAAACTTTCGGAAGTTTCACGTTCATATAGTTATGGCGGAATAACAAATCATTACGATAATTCAAGGGTAACGACGCAATCACATTTAAACCAAAATACGGATAAACTTTTACATGATATTCTCGTTCAGATGCAAAGTGATAACTACCGGAATACAGTCATTGACCAGGATAATATTCTTTCGCTGCGCAAAGCCATGAAGAAGTTTGATAGGATTGAGGGGAGGGCGAATGCGTAATTACATCATGACTTTTGATAAATTATAACATCTGTAAAAAATTGGTTGGTATGACACAGTTTGACATAGATGCAATTTTCTTTTTAAGGAAATAAAATGTCTTATCGGATTTTATTTAGACATTTAAACTTAACAGACTATATTAGTGGTGATTACATCTTCATAAGAACTTAAATTTAACTTTATAAAACTTATTTTTTATTTGGATTCATTCTAAATTTTCAATAATAATAAATTATTTAACAATTTATAACATATATATATATATTTGATCCTGTACTCTCCCCGGGTACAATTAAAGGAAGAAGTTTAACATATTCTTTGATTGTTTTGCTTGATCAAAGATTTTGAGGAATTAACCTAATAAATTAATTCTTTTTTAAAATTTAGATTTTAACTTTTGACTTTGATAAATTCTTGGAACACTCAATAACAGCTGACAGAATTTACTTAACTATCTAATAAAATAATGATTTTAAAATTAGAATACGATGAATTATTTAATGACATTTTATGTTTATAATGCAGGTTGGTTATGATTTATTTCTATTTCAATACAAGCATGTGGAATTATCGGTCTTTAGGAAAGAAAGGAGGTGTCATGATGTAATCTGCTTTAGTTCAGCAATAATTTAAAAACTACCACAAAAAACAAAAAATGATGAAAGTAAAAAAAGTTAATTATGTTGTATTAATAATTATTTTCCTGTCGTTACCTTTTTGGGCAAGGGCACAGGCTTATCAAACACCCTTTGATTCCATTGTCAAACCCAACGAAACAAAAAATACTTCAACAACATTTCAAGCTGTTCTGAAAACAGATTCAACCTCATGGACAATGGCTCATCAGGAGCTTTTTGGTATTGTTATCGAATATTTTTATGCAATTACTTATCAAGATTCTGCATTTTCTAAGATTTATATAAACGATGAATACAATACTTATATGGGTAAACTTAGAGAAAATGCTGATGAAGGAAAAGTTTGGTTTACGAATGCCGTTAACAATGAGGAATACCTGATGATGGACATGAACTTACAAATCAGCGATACATTCGAAATTAAACCTGGGCTTTGGAGTGAGGTGGATACCATCTATTATTTTGAAGAAAAAAAAGTCATTCAGTTTAATCTTTACTCTTGGCGCTGGGATGAACCAGTTCAATTTATTGAAGGGGTTGGGCCAAACAATGCCTTCTCAGTTTTTAGTGATTTTGATTGGTTCTATGTGACATGCAAATATGATCAGGGTGAATTAAATTATGTAAACAATAATAGCCATTTTATTGGATGCATGCCAGATCCAACTGGAGTGGAAGAAGAGAAAGCAAATTATGAAAGCTTCGTACTCATGCCAAATCCTTGCTCTGGAATACTTGAAATTAAGTTTTTAGATGACCAAAATAAGAAAGTCACAGTTAGTATTTTTGATCTTTATGGACAAGTTTTAAAACATTTCGATTTTGAAACTGTCTCAAACCAAATGGATTTAAATGATTTAACGAACGGCATGTATTTTCTTAGATTAGAAATCGGAACTTCGATAATTACAAAAACAGTTATTATAAAACATTAAATGTCAATGTTATGAAAAAAATGACTTTAATTTTAGGTTTACTTATCGGTTTAAGTAATCCTTCTTATACACAAGTTTATTATGATACAATTACTTGGGTCAGTGTAAATGATGAGAGCTTTAAAGCATTCCAAGGAGCTTCTTATTCTGCCAGAGGCGATTTGAATAATCTTTTTAGCAAGAATGGTGTAGTTTATTACGAGCAAGCCATGCCATTTGCAAAAACGCCTGAATTATTAAAGATTCATGAAATAAGATGTAGTAGTCAATATAGTATTGATTCAGTGATCTTTGATTTGACAAATTCATTTAATGGAGTTTTTGATCAATTTTCAAAATTTGAAGTTGCAAATGAGGTTTTACTTTACGATCCAGTTGACAATATGTATAATATAACTACTGATTCTACATGGCTTTGGCATCTTAAAAGAATACAAGCGAATCTGGCATGGGATATCACAAAAGGAAGTCCTAATGTAAAAACGGCAGTAATTGATTTAGCACCTGATGTAAGTCATCCTGATTTGTTTAACACAATAGATCCTCATTATGACCCATTATTTCCTAATTCAATAATATTTAATTGCATTAACACAAATCATGATCATGGTACTGCTGTATCAAGCTTTGTTTCCTGTGAAACTACTGAGCAAGGAGGTGTAGCACAAGGCCAATTAGCTTCTGTTGGTTTTAAAACAAAAATAGTAGCATATCTCTCGCCATATACAGCAAAAGAATTTTTGGTTAAGGCTTTACATGCGTCTAATGTAATGGAAGCTGATGTTATTGTTTCATGCGCAAATGGATCTTTAAATTGTAATCCTTCAAATCCATCCTCATATGAAAAAGCTGTTGTAAAAGAGATTCTAAATAATGGAACTGTGATAGTAATGGCTGCTGGAAATGGGCTTAATGGGGTTTCGTGTGGACCAGCTGGTAATCAGCACCCCTTTTATCCATTTCATCCTATGTACGATGAAAGGATAATTGTAGTAACAAGCACTGATTTCAGGGATGTTCACCAACAGATTAATTCAAATGGTATTGAAGTTACTCACTCTCACTTTCCTGAAGTTGATATTTGTGCTCCTGGATATAATTTAATGGGGGCAAAACGTACAGCATGTGGAATTAATGCTTGGCCATATTTTGGATCATATAGTGGAACATCTTTCGCTAGTCCAATTGTTGCAGGTGTGGTTTATGATACTCCCCAAAAATCGGACAGATAGTTAAGATAAAGTATTAACTTTAAATTTTTAACTATTATGAAAACAAGAAGACGATTCAGTAAAGAATTCAAGGCCAAAGTGGTACTGGAAGCTCTAAAAGAGAGGGAAACCTTAGAAAGTTTAGCAAAGAAATACGATTTGCAACCGACTCAGATTTCGACATGGAAGACTCAGGCGATGAGTAATTTTTCAGTTTTGTTCACGCAAGATCAGCCAAAGGAAAAGGGGAATGAAGTCGATGTTCAGCAGCTTTATGCCCAGATAGGGAAACTCCAGATGCAGAATGACTTTCTAAAAAAAAAGTTGGAATGAGACCCCGATCCGAGAGGCAAGCAATGATAGAAAGAGAACATTCGGATATGAGTATTGTAGCACAGTGCGAGCTGTTGACCATTCATCGCAGTGGCTTGTATTACTGTATATTACAAGAGTCTAACGAGAATCTGGATATCATGAAAAAGATGGATGAACAGTATTACAGCACTCCCTTTTATGGAGTTTTGAAGCTGATGCATTGGTTAAAGGATGAAGGTTACACGATAAATCATAAAAGGGTAAGACGATTAATGAAACTAATCCAATGGAGAACCATTTATCGAGAACCAAAGACAACCATTGCTGATAAGACAGCATACAAATACCCATATTTACTAAAGGGGCTAAATATTATTCGCAAAAATCAGGTATGGGCTATGGATATTACCTATGTTCCTATGCAAAAGGGATTCATGTATCTGACAGCAATCATAGATTTGCACACCAGGTATGTTGTCCATTGGGCTGTATCGAACAATATGACAGCCGAATGGTGTGCTGAAGTATTGCAAACTGCGATAGAAAAACACGGGAAACCAGAAATATTTAATACCGATCAAGGAAGTCAATTTACGAGTGATGTGTTTATTAATTTATTAATATCCAATGATATACAAATATCTATGGATGGGAAAGGCAGGGCAATAGATAACATTTTCATCGAACGGTTATGGAGAAGTGTTAAGTATGAAAACATCTATTTGAATGTTTATGAAAATGGAGTAGATTTGTACAAAGGCTTGGAGAAATATTTTAGGTTTTACAACCATGAACGAATTCATCAATCATTAAATTATGAAACACCAGGTAAAAAGTATGAGATTGCGGCCTAAAACCAGAATAACTTTTTTTGACCTTTTTGTAGGAGGTCAAAAAGTTATTTCCGGTTTTATTCCGAGTATGACGAACAGTCTTAACTATCTATAATTTCTGTATGACAAATGGGGAGTACCTTAGTTGCACTTATTAAATCTGTTAATAAAAATTTTACACCTGGAGAGATTCAATATTTTATTAAGATTACCGCTGACCCTGTTGTTGATGAGCAAAATTATCCCGGGTTACTTGGGGCAGGGAGGATTAATGCTTATAAAGCTGTAAAAATGGCTGACAGCGTTTACAATAATTGCATTCCTATTGAAGTTACAACAAATGAAATATGGATTGATGATAAAGTATTACTTTGTGGATTAGTTGTAAAGAATAATGCAAAGCTTACGATAAATTCAGTGATAAAATCATCACAAAATAGCACTATTATTGTTGAACCTGGTGCAGAATTAATTATTGATGGTGGAACTCTTACTAGTTTGGATGATAAACCCTGGCAAGGTATCCAAGTCTGGGGACATCGCGACTCGTCACAATACACCATTCCGGGGCAACAATGTCCGCAGGGAAAACTGATATTGAAAAACGGGGCTATCATCGAAAACGCCATCACAGCCGTTGATCTATGGAATCCAAATGATTATACCTCAACAGGAGGTATTGTGCTTGCCGAAGATGCCATTTTCCGAAATAATACCCGCACGGTGCATGCCCTGAATTACAGGAATTTCGTTCCATACAATCCAAATACGGAAGTGGATAATCTGAGTTATTTTAAAAACTGTACTTTTGAAATTACTCCTGATTATCTGGCAGTTGAGACATTTTACAAACATGCTGACTTGTCAAAAGTAAAAGGGATCCGCTTTAATGGTTGCGACTTCACCCTCTCACCTGATGCAAACGGAGTATCGGAATACAATCAGGGAATCGCATCTTATTCGGCTGGTTTTTGGGTGGACGCCTTGTGCACTTCCCAACAAATACCTTGTTCTGCATACGATAGTTGTCATTTTACCGGTTTTTACAGCGGAATTTATGCTACCAAAGATTTGAGCTCAATGAACACTTTCTATGTTAACCGGGCCAGATTTAAAGGGAATGCCCATGGTATTAAAGTATATAGCGTGACTAACCAGACCATCCTGAATTCTGACTTTGAGATCGGTTACAAC
>CANNKD010000201.1 GCA_947505205.1 Bacteroidota bacterium
GGGGGATTCGAACCTCTGGTACCTTTTCAAGTACGACAGTTTAGCAAACTGTTGGTTTCAGCCACTCACCCACCTCTCCATATTTGTAAGAACGTTGCCAAAATTGCATCTTAATTGATTCCTGATGCTTTATTGGAGGTGCAAAATTACTTATTAATCTGACTTAACCAAATTAATTAATAAATATTTTTAATTCAGGCGAAATAGCTTCTGCGAATCCATTTCCGTTTAAAATCAAAAATAACCATTCATACAAAATGCTTCATTTTGTTGCAATTTTTTTTTAGTGAATTCCTTTGTTTTCCTACTTTTGTCGCCTCATTACTTATTGCTTGTTTTGAATTTTATACATTATCTATTAAAGGATCACATTATGAAATCATTTGTAGTGCTGAGACATTTTGTCTCAACTATGTTGCTATGCTTTTGTGTATCAGGTTCAGTTTTTGCTCAGATACCAGTCGGATACTATGATCAGGCTGCAGGTAAAAGCGGTGCACAATTAAAATCAACACTGGCTAATATTATTAAAGGGCATACAAAAAAAACATACGATTATCTGTGGACTGCTTTTTACACCACCGATGACAAACCCAATGGCACTGTTTGGGATATGTATAGTGATATCCCTGATGGTACTGCAAATGGAAATCCACCTTATGTTTATGATTTTGGAACTGATCAATGTTCTAATACACCCGGTTATGAAAATGGTTGTTATAACAGGGAGCATTCTTTTCCGAAAAGCTGGTGGGGAGGTGGAACTTCTTCAGCGGATACCATGTACACGGATCTGTTCCATCTTGTTCCGGCTGACAGTTATGTAAATTCCCGCCGAAATAATTATCCCTACGGACAAGTTTCCAGTCCAACCTGGACTTCACAAAACGGAAGCAAACTAGGCCCATGTTCTTCGGCTGGTTATTCAGGAACAGCCTTTGAACCACGTGATGAATACAAAGGTGATCTCGCCCGAAACTATTTTTATATGGCAACGCGCTATGAAAGCAGAATTGTGTCATGGCAGGTTTACCCGGAAGCTGATGTCATACTTAACGGAACCTCCTACCCTTGCTTTGATCAATGGTTTCTTGACCTGCTATTGGCATGGAATGCAGCCGATCCGGTCAGCCAGAAAGAGATTGACCGAAATAACGAAATATATAATAACATTCAACATAACCGCAATCCTTTTATTGATCATCCGGAATATGCAGTATCAATTTGGGGACCAACAGGTGGACCGGTTGCAGAACCCACCAACCACGCTGCGAATTTTTCGGGGCATACCATAACGTTGAACTGGACTGATGCAACAGGTGATGTTACTCCTAATGGTTATTTACTTAGAATGAGTAATATAGGATTTAGCAGCATTGCTCTTCCTGCTGACGGCACGTTTATTGCCGACGATGCAAACAATAAAAACATTGCGCCCGGCATTCAGACTTGTACTTTTGGTGAACTTAGTCCTGGAACAACCTATTATTTTAAGGTCTTTGGATATACAGTCAGTGAAGGTATAATTGATTATAAAACAGACGGCTCACTTTCGCAAACAAGTATTGTAGCACAATAAATTGACTTTTATTCGTTTATGCTGCTTAATTCTGATTTTACTGTATCATCCAAAAATTCCTTTTACACTTCCGCCATCATGGCTCATGGTTTGTCCGGTTACAAACCTTGAAAGCGGTGAAAGCAGCCAAACTGCCGGAACTGCCATTTCATCTGGTTCACCCATTTTTCCGACTGGAATTGATTTTTCAAATTGTGATTTAGCTTCATCAATCTGAATATGAGATTGTTCGGCTTTTTTTATGAATAACCTGTTCATCGCCTGCGTATTATGATATCCGGGAGCCAAAACATTGAATGTAATATTGGATAATGCAAAATCCTGTGACAGAGTCTTTGCAAAACCAACAACTGCAGGTCGAAATGTATTGCTCAGTATCAAATTTTCGACAGGTTGTTTGACCGAAATACTCTCAATAAACAGAAAGCGACCATAATTTTGTTTTCGGAAAATGGGCAAAAGAAGTCCGGTAAAATTTATTTTCCATTGAACCAGCAACTGATATGCTTCAAGCCAATCTTTTTCAATGAGTTCTTCCATGTTTTTTGCAGCTGGTCCGCCGGCATTGATCAGTACTCCGGAGAGAAATCTGTTTCCTACACAATCAATAACTTTCTGTTGTACAATAGTTTGTGAAATATCACCTGCAATATATTCCAATTGATCATTCCATTTACTTTTAAAATCAGCGAGTGTCTTTTCGGTTCGCGCAACAGCCAAAACCGTTGCTCCTTCGTGTAATAAAAGTTCAGCGATCGCCCTTCCAAAACCGGCACCAGCACCTGTAACGACAAAAAATCTATCTTTTAATTGAAAATTCATGGTATCTTATTTTGAGCAAAATTAAGCATTTGACCTTATCGAATTTTGGTCAGAAGAAATCCTTAGCTTATCGTACCAAAATGGCTAATTTTGCTGCGAATTTTATCTAATATTATACCTCAAATGCAAAGAAAAGCCATCGTTACCGGTTCATTAGCCATTGGCTTTTCGGCCGTGTTATGGGGTTTTGATGGTGCCGTTCTCACACCCCGCCTTTCGAATTTACAAGTTGGTTACGTGGTATTTATATTGCATTTGGTACCATTTTTATTCATGAATATTTTCATGTTTGGCAAGTATAAAGTGATGCTGAAAATGCCATGGAAAGATATCGGAATATTTCTATTAATAAGTTTATTTGGTGGAGCGATTGGAACGCTCGCCATTGTAAAGGCTCTGTTTTTGATGAATTTCGACCACCTTTCTGTTGTTATTCTATTGCAAAAACTACAGCCCATCTTTGCTATATTATTGGCAACTACCTTTTTACATGAAAAAATTCACAAATACTTTTTTTATTGGGCTGGTTTAGCCATGCTTGGCGGTTATTTTTTAGCATTTGGATTTTCGTTACCCAATATTCATGGAGATGAAAATACCGTTTATGCTTCGCTTCTTGCTTTACTCGCAACGATCTCGTTTGCAGGTTCAACTGTTTTATCGAAGAGAATCTTAGGCTCTTATGATTTCACAACATCGGTATTTTACAGATATGGATTTACTTCGGTCATCACGTTGATATTCATGCTGTTATTTGGTGATTTCTCTCAGTTTGGATCGACAACCAATCAAAACTGGCTTTTTATTTTCATCATTGGAGGAACAACCGGCTCAGGTGCAATTTTCCTCTATTATTTTGGTTTGCGGAAAGTGAAAGCCAGCCTGGCAACCATCAGCGAACTGATGTTTCCGATATCTGCTGTAATTTTTGATTATTTTGTAAATGGCAGTTTACTATCACCAGTTCAATGGGTTGCAGCGGCTTTGATGATATTTTCAATTTTGAAACTAACAACGAGTAAAAAAGAAATTTGATTTAAACAGGAAAAAGCTGTAATTTAGTTGAATTAACCAAAAAGATAAATAAAATGGAAGACATTAAATTGGTTTTTACAGGATCGGCGATTGAAGCAAGTTTTATTGCTGAAATACTCGAAGAAAATAAGATTGACTTTATCTTTCGTGACACGCTTGATGAGAGTCTTATCGCCGGCTGGGCTTCGGGCGGACCTGGTGATTCGGGACTTCTTTATGTGGAAGACAAAGATTTTGATAAGGCGAATGAAATCATAAATAATTATATATCTAATCGGTAGCTATGCTTTCGTTCGCACAACTTCCTAATGTAAGCCAATCGATTCTGTTGATAATCTGAATGCAAATGAATTCTTTTTCTTCAACCTATCATTCCAAAATTAGCATAACAGTTACAATACGTTCGGTTGTTTTGTTTTTACTCACAGCACTGACTATCTTTAATTTACAGGCACAATCTACTTCAAATGACAGTTTATGCCTCACAAAAAATGAACTCCGGCTTTCGCAACTGATCAATCAATTTCGAGTACAAAATAAACTTCCTGAAATTCCACTTTCCAAGTCATTGTGTTTTGTAGCCAAAACCCATGTTTACGATCTGCAGACCAATCATCCTGATACAAGCATTTGTAATACAGCAAGTTGGTCGAATAAAGGAAACTGGACGCCCTGTTGTTACAATAAATATGTTGTTAATAATGACTGGATGTGGGACAAACCCAAAGAACTTACTTCTTATAAATATCGAGGTTATGAGATCAGCTATTTCGAGGAAGGTATTGTGAATGAGGACAGCCTTTTTTATTTATGGAAAGGAACCCGTGAAGTGTTGGAGATGTTGTTGAACAAAGGATTCCATGCTGATAAAAAATGGTTGGCAATGGGTGTAGGAATCAGCGATAATTATGCAAGTGTTTGGTTAGGTCAACGCACTGATATCCAGGGAAAACCAAGTATTTGCAAAAGCGACAGCAAAAGCAATAAAGTAATAGCAAAAGAAAAGTCTAATAATTCAGGTTCAACCAATAAAACAGGGAAATACTATTTGATTTACGGAAGTTTCAGCCAAAAAAGCGACGCGGAAGAGGAAATTAAAAAATACCAGGCTTCCGGTTTAAAAAAGGCTCAACTCATTATTAACGGTGAAAAAATACGGGTTGCTCTTGGTGAATATGAAACAATCAAAGAGGCAATGGCAGCAAAGGAAAAGTTCAAGGATAAATATAAAGATGCCTGGATTTTAAAGAATTAGTATAAGTTTAAATTAAGTTGGAATCTGGTTACTAGTGACTAGTGACTGGTAAATTCTTGATAACCAGCATCCAATAACCAGCAACCAGCCCCTTACATTCTTACTAATTAATTATGTAACTACTACGAAAGCAGCTCCAACATTTTCTTTCCAATATCAGCAGGAGAGTTTACAACATGAACGCCACAATCAGTCAGGATTTCTTTTTTTGCCTCGGCTGTATCGGCTTTTCCTCCAATAATAGCGCCGGCATGACCCATCGTACGGCCTTTTGGAGCTGTTGCACCTGCAATAAATCCAACAACAGGTTTTGTTCCGTTTTCTTTAATCCAATAAGCTGCATCGGCTTCCATATTTCCACCAATCTCGCCAATCATCACAATACCTTCTGTTTCAGGATCAGCCATCAGCAACTGAACTGCATCGCGAGTGGTTGTACCGATAATTGGGTCGCCACCAATTCCAATAGCTGTTGTTTGTCCGAGACCAGCTTTAGTTAATTGATCTACAGCTTCATAGGTTAAGGTTCCTGAACGGGAAACAATGCCTACCCTACCCTTTTGATGAATAAATCCGGGCATGATACCAACTTTTGCTTCCCCCGGAGTTATCACTCCCGGACAGTTCGGTCCAATCAAACGTGTTTCTTTTCCGGCAAGGTAAGCTTTCACTTTTACCATATCAGATGTTGGGATTCCTTCTGTAATGCAGACAACGACTTTAATTCCGGCTGCTGTAGCTTCCATAATGGCATCTGCAGCAAATGCCGGCGGTACAAAGATTACCGAAACATCAGCTCCGGTTAGTTTTACAGCGTCAGATACGGTATTGAAAACAGGTCTGTCGAGATGGGTTTCTCCACCTTTACCGGGTGTAACGCCACCAACAACATTGGTACCATATTCGATCATTTGTCCGGCATGAAAGGTTCCTTCGGTGCCAGTAAAGCCCTGCACCAGCACCTTTGAATGTTTATTTACAAGTACGCTCA
>CANNKD010000202.1 GCA_947505205.1 Bacteroidota bacterium
AGGTATCCATCCGACCAACCCATCTTGCTGAGTAGGATTTGACGGCTTAGTTTTGTAAAAAAAATTCATATGCAAAACGAAGACAAGACAGCCGGCATGTTTGAACTGGTAGAACAGTGGCAACAAAGCGGAAAGAGTCAGCAGCAATTCAGTACGGAACACAACGTCAAACTGGCAACCTTTAGTTATTGGTTGAAGAAACACCGTCAGCAAAAGGCTTCAGAGATTGGTTTCGCCAAAGTTGAGCTGGAGCAGCAACCAATTTCATACTCACGAGCCAGGATCGAGATTGAACTGGCAGATGGAATGGTAGTCAGGATATTTTAGTACAGCGCGATGCTTTTTGGACTTACGGGTCAAGCCCGAATGTTTCTGTACGCCGGACCAGCCGATATGCGCAAAGGCTTCGATGGATTGAGTGGCTTGGTGATCAACAAACTCAAACAAAACCCGCTGTCGGGCGACATCTTCATCTTCATCAACCGCCAGCGAACATTAATCAAACTATTGGTTTGGGATCAAACCGGATTTGCCATCTGGCACAAACGGTTAGAACAAGGCACCTTCGAGATGCCTTCTGTCGATCCATCTAATAGTTCGGTTGAAATAAACCGGCAGAAACTCATGCTTATTTTGGAGGGAATATCACTCAAAAATATTCATATCCGAAAGCGGTTTTCAGATGAAAAAATAATGCAAAATAAATGAAGAAAAACTGTCTGAAAGCATTGTCAATTCAGGGGTTTTACGTATCTTTGTTTCATGCAAAACGAACAGGAAATCTCTCCAAAAGAACTCAAAAAACAGGTTAAAATACTTGTACGGGAGAATAAGGTTTTCGAGAAAAAACTCATTGTTTCTGAAGATAGAAATCTATCGCTTGAAGAGCAGAAATCATCTCTTGAAGAAAAAAACAAATTCCTCGAGTTTCAGCTTGCACAGATGAAGAGAATGCTGTTTGGCGTAAAACGCGAACGGTTCATCTCAAATATCATTGTCGATCAGCTCACGCTTCCTTTTGAAGTGACAGAGACAATTCCCGAACCAAAAGTAGATTCAGAGCAGATTACCTATACCCGTGAAAAAGCCAAGAAATCAAACCATTCGGGACGTCTTGATTTTCCTGCCCACATTCCGGTAGTAGAAATCATCATCGAACCCGAACAAAGCACCGAAGGATTGATCTGCATCGGGCAGGAAATCACCAAAGAATTGGATTTTATTCCCGCTAGTTTGTTTGCTCGTCATTTCATCCGTAACAAATACGCATTGCCAAATGGTGAAGGCATCATCATTGGCAAACTACCAAGCCGTCCAATCGAAAAGGGCATTGCCGGAGCAGGTTTGTTATCAAATATCTTAGTTGAGAAGTTTGTTGACCATCTGCCAATCTATCGTCAGATAGAACGCTTCAAGCGTGAAGACATCAAACTACCTGCCTCAACCATTGATAGTTGGATAACACAGACAGCAGATCTTGTAAAACCTCTCTACGATCGGCTTGTAAAACTGGTGCTCGAGCAAGGATACCTTCAGGCTGATGAAACACCCATAAAAGTGTTGGACAAAGACAAAAAAGGCACTACTCATCAGGGTTATCACTGGGTATACAACGCACCTTTACAAAACGCTGTTTTTTACGATTACCGGCGTGGCCGAGGGCGCGAAAGTCCGGCGGAACTGCTGAAAAACTTTAAAGGTTACCTTCAGACAGACGGTTACGGTGTGTATGATTGGTTTGCCAAGCAGCCCGGCATTACCCATGTGGGCTGCATGGCGCATGCCCGAAGGTATTTCGAAAAAGCATTGGACTATGATGCTGAAAAAGCCGCACAGGTGCTGAATAAGATTCAAGCGATTTATGCCATAGAGCGAAAAGCCCGTGAAGAAAATATGTCGGCTGCCCAACGCAAAGAACTGCGCCTTGATAAATCGTTGCCACTGATGAACGAGCTGGGAAAACTAATTGCACTATTGCAGAAAACTGCTGTTCCGAAGAGTCCGATGGGAATAGCTATAGAATATACTTCAAAACGCTGGGATATTCTGTCCAACTTTATGTATGATGGATCACTCGAGATTGATAATAACTGGGTTGAGAATGCTATCAGACCAAATGCCTTGGGACGGAAAAACTATTTGTTCGCCGGATCACACGAAGGTGCCAAACGGGCAGCCATGTTTTATTCATTCTTCGGTACCTGCAAAAAGAATAATGTGAATCCATATCAGTGGCTCAGAAAGGTTCTTCAGCTGATACCAGACTATCCTGCTAACAAACTTATCGACCTACTTCCACAAAATTTACAGCTATCACCTGAGAAATTATAGATGTAGTTGGTCGGATGGATACAGTATAACAATACTTTCTTCATGGAGATAAATATGTGGATAATAATCCTCCTCCTCCTTTTTGCAAATTGCTCCAACGTATTTATCTTGATCTTCTTTTTTTAATTCATTGAAGTTAGCAATTATAAGAATAATCGGTTCTGATTGAGGAAAGATCAATCCATCAGTATCTGCCCTAATGTCGCCTTCTAAAATTACAAATCTTGGATTCATTCTTATCGAGGCAAATGAAGGATAGTTTATTGTGTCTGATCCATTAAGCCAATAAATTTCAACAATTCCTTCTTTATTTTCTTTCAGAGATATTGCAATTTCAATTAATTGTTTTGTATCAAGTCCTTTTGTGATAATAAAATTTTTCACACTATAGGCTTCTTTTATTAATTCATCTTTGGTTATTTCAGGATACATTTATGATTTTATTTTTAGTTCGTAATCATTAAATTCTCTATCGGTAAGACAAAATTTCACTTTTGCTAATTCTTCTGTAACCTACACTTTCTAGTACCTCCATACTCTTTATTATTTGTGCATTATTTATTTCATCAAGGCTTTCAATATCTGCGTCATAATTTTTATGATACGGAACTACTACTTTACTTCGATTAATAAGCGAAAGTGCAATATAAATTCTTTCATTATTCGGCACATCAATTCCAAAAAAGTCCAAATACTGAGGGTAAGTCCTATAGAAATTCATATAAATTTGCTTAGCCTGAAGAACGGTAATTACACCATAATTTTCCAAGTCAGCCCTGAGTTCAAGCATATCTCTGTCTTCGAGATGAAAAAAATGGATTGTTTCAGGATATTTTCCTTTCCAATTCAGGCAGGCATTAAGAAACTCTTGATAGTATCCTTTCATAAATGGAATCAAGCCAATTCTTTTCCATTTATTGTGAAGAGCCATATTTAACAAGTAATTAGGATTTATTACGTTTTGATTTAATGGCAAATAGTGTATCCCTGAATTTAATGGCAGGTAATAATTATTGCCACTTGAATTATTGCCATAAATTATACAATCAAAATCATTTTCCTTATCCCACACTGATGCCTGGCTAACTTTTATACTAATATTACCTACCAACCTTTCAATTGTACGATATTTTTTTCGTTGTATTGGTATTACCCACAGATTGTTCGCTTGATTAAAATAATCGCTATAGAAAACGGATTCATCAAAAAACAGAGACTGATCAAAAATATCAATATGTTTAAAATGTACATTAAGAAATCCGATTTTATCTATCAAAGAATCTATTTCTGTGTTATAAAAGTGAAAATGATCTGTGATATAAATGATTTTATCATCCAGAATTGGACTGAGTCGTGAAAAGAATGCATTGGTATTAACACATTCCCCGGTATTCTGACCTCCCTCCCAACATCCATCAACAATGCCTACAAAGCACTGGATTTTTATACCTGCATCTTTTAATATCCTTAAGGCCCTGTTATTATCATATGGCATCAGGATTATTTTGTTATCAACTAGAAGCATATCGGAATTACCAAAATATTCCTTGTTGTTGAGGATTACATAGTCATAGGGAAGTTTCAGATAATCCTCTTTGATATCTGTCGAGGATGCATAAAGCAGCACCTTCTTGCCCTTTAGTTCATCAAGTAAGGTAACTCCAATATTATCAACGGTCTTATATGTAGAATAATTATTTTCATCGCTATATCGTCTCACATTACCGTTTTGAAGCCAAACATGTAAGTGATTGCCAACCCATTTGGCATCAATAATTTCTTCATTAATATTGAGGGAAATGAAAGAGGATGGATCACTATAGAGCTTAACATTTTGTCCCTCTATCTGAAGCACTCCATAATCACTGATTTGTCTATCGAATGGCATAAATTTGAGGTTTTGAGAAGTTAATAATAGATTTATTTCAATATTAGCATTTTTGCTTTATTGTATGTAGAGATATAAACTTTCATTTTGCTTAGCTACATGAATCAGCATATTTTTAATATTTTACAAGCGGCATTAGAGATAGTCTTATCATTTGTTAAATTAATTGTTTTTTGAGAATAATACTTCGCTTTTGTAACATCTCCAATTTTTGCATAATAATATGCTCGCAATAGATTGAATGATGCATTTTGTGTTGGCAATTTATTTAATAATTCAAATATATTAGCTAATTTTTCTGATTCCAAAGAAGAATAAATAGTTTCCATTATGTATTCATGGGTATTTTCAATTGGCAATGAATTTTGATAAGACAAACAATCTCCCCAGCAAGACTGATTATTTGCAAACTCACATTGTTTGCACTTATCAAATATATTTGGTTTAAGATATCGGTCATTAAAAAAAATCTTTAGATAATCCTGCGACTGTTTAATGGATTCAAAATCTGTAAGTTTTGAGCGACTTTCGGTGCTTACTGAAAAGCATCTGAAAATATCTAGATCAGTAGAAATATCAAAGGCAACAGTACATTTCCCAAGATAATTGATAATGGATGGTTGCAACAAAGCTATTCTTCCTAATTGCTCATTTGTGAAAAAACATTTAGGAAGTAAACAATCCATCTCAACTTGAATATTAAGTTTGGATACATTTTCAATAAAATCTACTACTCTATTCGAAATATCGTCAAAATCTTCAGGAACAGGTATATTACTATTTTTAACACCATAAGTTGGTTTTGCAATAGCCACCCTTAATACAGATATTCCATAGCTTTTACAATATTCAATTATTTCACTATAATTAAAATCTTTTTTATATATATTAAATCCAAGTGAAGTAGGTATGCCGCAAAAAATTGATTTTAAAATATTTTGATGAACTAATTCATATTGTTTCAAATTTTTATAATCTTTTTTCTCGTTAATATTAAATAGAAACGAAAGTTTACTGTGAAAAGGCTTCAAGTCCGATAATTTATTTGTTTTAAATACGCCTCCGGTAAATATTGTATAAGATTTGACCTTTTGCGATTTATTCAATTTATCTGTTAAATACTTTAAATCATCATATAATAAAGGTTCGCCTCCAATAATATTTATTGATTGTAATCCTCTTTCTTTTTTGATATAGCTTAAAACTATATCAATACTCTCACGAGACATTTTGTTTGTGGATACACTATCCATTTCATGGCTTGCAAAGCAATACTTGCAGCTATTTGAGCACTTATCTATAACGATTAAATTCATAAATTATCACTATTGATGAAATTTATAACCCTTTTTAATAATACAGCGAACATTTACCATTACTTTGTCTGACACAAACTCTTCTATACATTCCATCAC
>CANNKD010000203.1 GCA_947505205.1 Bacteroidota bacterium
GCAACAATATTTTTAAACGGAGGTATCAGTGGTAACGGTTCCCCTGATTTCAGTTCGCCAAAAGTAAATTTTGAAAGAAGAAAAAGTGAAATACTTTCAACAGGTGTGTATAATACCTGCATATCAGTACTGTAAAGCCTTGCTGCATCGACATTGGCATAAACCCTTGTCCCGTTGGTGTAGAAGTTCATAGGTGGGATCGATGTATCGGTAACACCCATAATATAGTCTTTTACAAAGCTTAACGACTGGCTCAGATTAACCTGTACCTTATTGTGGGAAATCTGAAACGCGAGACTGTAAAAATTCGATTTTTCTGGCTTAATGTACGGGTTCCCAATATAGTCGTATCCATCGTAGGCATTGTAAAGATAAAAGCCCAGGCGTTCAGTAATGGTTGGTAGCCGTTCGGAATATCCTGTTGTCAGGGCCACCTGAATGGCTTTTGTAAGCTGATATTGCAGCGAGGCATTCAGGCTTCCTATCATTTTTGATTGGGTTTTCTCCAGCGAATACCCAAAAATCGAAAACTGCTCCTGACCATTTTCCGACTGCAGAATGTCGACGTTATAATCAACCCTGGCATTAGCAGTAAAAGTGAAAGGAGCAAAATATGTGGTGTTCTGAACAAAAAGCCCGGTTACATTCCGAACTACATCAGGCCATGTTTGCATATACATGGGTGGCTCGGGGCCGGTTTCAGGCCGGTTCATATGCATCGTCATTTCAGCAATGGAATGATTGGTGTAATTTTCGAATTTACAACTAAAGTTATTGTTTGTACCCCAGAATTTATCTGCCTGTACATACATTCCGAAAGTGCTGCTCAGGCCTGGCATATCCATCCTCATAAAAACGGTATCCTGCTTACCGCTGATCTTATCCTCAAGCAGAAACGTGCTGTCTCTTTCCGAGTCGTCCATTAGGTGATAAACTGAGTTGAAGTACATTTTCGCTTTTACACGGATATTGCCGGTATGTTCATAATCCACCGCGAACAAGTAAGCACGAGCTAAAGCAACATCCATTGGCAAAGCCGGATACCCTACATTGTGGGCTTCATCATATAGAATATCAGCTTTAAAACTGTTCTTCTCATCCGGTGTATATTTTAATGCAGAATGGATATTGGTTTTTTCAAATTGCGAGAAAGGAATGATGACGCCATTCCCATCTTTGTAGTTCTTGTTTTTCCGGTAAATTCCATCAATACTTCCTGCCCATTTCTTTTTACTATACCCTGATGAAAACAATACATTCCGACTGTTCGAAATACTTTCATACCCTAGGCCCAACGAAGAATAGAAAGGATGAGTGGAATTCGTATCAGGCTCAAGCAGGGTCATATCAAACGAACCACCGATATTGCATCCGTTCCTGGAACAGTTTGTACCCTGATTTAAAGTAATGGTTTTCAGATTAGTGGGCTCTATGTACGAAGTTACCGGGTCCATTTTATCGGTGCAGGCACCAAACATTTTCATCCCGTCGATTGTAACATTCAATTGCCCGCCGGAAAAACCGTTCAGTTGCGGTTCCATCGCATAAGCACCACGTTTTATAAGCGACATTCCATTTAGCCGTGCATTTATATTATCGATGGTTGAGAAATTATTTGTCCGGTAAAAATCCAAAACATCCTTGTTACCGAGAGGTAGTTTTGCCGAAACAATTACTTCCTTTAGTTCTAAAGTATCATGTAGCATGTCGGATTTGTTTGTCGATTGCGCCATGGAACAAAATGGCAAAATCGCAAACCATAGTAATATCAGTGGCTTGTTCATAATAAATAAGCAGAGCCGGGAGTTTAGGCCCGGCTCTACATTTGTTTACAGGGTAATGATATAGTACAGATTTTTGGAAATGGTGGTTCCGGCCTTTTTCACAAGTACATTCACTTTCCACTCTCCGGTCATGGTAAAGTTTACTTTTCCCTTGTAATGGCCGTTTCCGGTAGTAACAGGGTTCTCATTATTCGGCGAACCATGCCCCATGCTAGGCATCTCAGGTGTTATTTCGATAGTGTACGAATCGTCGGCAGGGAAATCCATCATACTTGCCTTACGGTGTATGGTGAATTCGATATCGTTCATTCCAACTTTAGGTGCAGAAGGTTGTAACAAAGAAAGGATCAGTTTGCTGCTATCTGCACTTTGTGAAGTAAATACAGTTGTAACTGAAGGTGTTGGATTAGTGACATTAATGTCAAAATTTACATCTCCTTCTTTATCAGACAAATGGTTATGAACACCAACACCCAGCTTCCAGCTTCCATCCATAGTAGTAGGCATTGTAAATACTACAGCTCCAGGGAAAACTTCGTTAACGGCAGCTTCATCAGGGTTCTCGATAGGGGAAGAGTGTTTCATAGTCATTCCACCCATTCCCATAGTCATAAGCGGTTCAAAATGAATATGAGCATCAGTAATTTTCACAGTTGGATGCAATGAATCGTACAACACTACTACAATGTTGTTATATCCGACAAAGAAATTTTTCTTTCCCCAGAGTTCTACTTTAGCCGCAGCTCCGAGTGCATATCCTTCTTTGAGTTTTGTTAATCCGTCCAAAGGGTTTGTTACAACGTCTTCATCTTTTGAACATGAGAAAAGCAGTATTGAAACAAAAAAGATCGGTAATATTTTCAAGAATTTGAAATTCATTTTATTCTAAGTTTATTAAACAATTTAACATAAAGCTATATCATTCTGATACAAATACAAAAGTTACTGATGCTTTACAAACACCACCAACTTGTTTATGTAAAAGAAATGAGAAAAAATTACAAAGTAAATTATGCCTTGGGAGGGACAAATATGGCAGCGATAGCCAAATTTGTAATTTTCGAACTGGTAAAAATTAAATAATGCAAATTTGTTTCAGTAACTTCTGAAATACCAGGCTGGCTTATTACGAACTCTTCGAGTTGCCGGTTTTGGGTCTTTTTGTTTGTGTCCTTACTTTCGGCATCCCCGTTTGTATTGGTTTTGGCTAACTGCTTTTTCAGGTAGCATTTCCCTTTACAGCAGCTTTTAGGTTTATCTTTATTTATACAAAGATTCTTAGCAATATAATCTCTGTTAATAGCAAATTCGACGAAAGGCAATACGGGCCTGAATACATAGAAAACCAGTATTGACAGGTGCAGTACTAAATAAACTCTTTTTCTTATCGTCATTTTTAAAAAGAAAATCATAGCATTAAAGGTAGAACATAAATTTCCTTCAGAAAAATCTCATCCGAAAATGTATTTCTTAACTAAGCATTGCAAATTTATACAATAAAGTTAATACACATTAATAAATTAGTATTTGCTTACTTGTTTGTACTTGCCGTAAGGGTTGCAAATTGTGCATAAATTCAAGCTGCTTACCTAAAACAGGCATAAAGTCAGGTTTGTTCGATATCTCTCTTCAACATTCTTATCCCTGCCCAAATAAATAGGACGTATATGATAGTTCTATATTGTTTTTACTTTATGTTTTATTAGCCATAACGAATCCCATTACTTTTTGATAATTTCCAAGAACATTGCCCACGCATGCTGTGCCGGATGGCTTCATGCGTTTCGTCACCCTGAGCGGTGAGGGGCTGTCAAGGTAATTGTAGAAAAAGCAAAACCACATTGGTGTATTAGGGATTCAGCTGCATATTCCATACCTGTTCAAATGTTCTCAAACCGAAATTTTTAGTTGATGCCAATTCAGAATAAAACTAAAAACACATCATCAGCACCATTCTGTACTATTATTTCCTATCTTAGTGCCACGATTCTAAATATAATAACACGATGTTTGTTAAAAGATTCGGTGTTTCCCTCGAAGAAGATATGCTGGTGGCTCTCGACAAACTGGTTATCAGCAATCAGTTTCCTAATCGATCCCAGGCTATTCGTCACCTTATTAAGAATAATCTTGTTTCCGAAAGCTGGGATCAAAACAAAATTGTGGCTGGTGCGATAGTGATTGTTTATGATCATCACAAAAGGGAATTAAACAACAAGTTGATGATGGTTCAGCATGATTTTCACGACTTGATACTTTCAACCCAACATGTACATATTGAACATGACCTTTGCCTGGAAGCTATTGCAGTTAAAGGTAAATCGCAGGAACTTGCAAAGCTGGCTGATAAAATTATTGGCACCAAAGGTATCAAACACGGTAAATTGGTAATGACCGATCTGGGTTAGTTTTTTTTGTATAATGAGTAACACGAAAATAATATTAGTAACATCAAGTCAAATAAGTAGATGTTTAAATAAGAGTGATTATGGAAAAAGCGATACTGATTTTAATCCAAAGAATGACGGCAACTTTAATATTTCTAACCTGCATCATTTTGCCTTCATTTGTATTCTCTCAGATAACAAAAGATACCACATTTCTTGATGGGGTTGTAATAACAGCTTCAAAAACCCCGCAATCCTTGGGAAATGTTACTCAAAAAATTGACATTCTTTCAAGCAAACAAATTGAAAAGGATATATCCGGTAACCGAAATATTACAGAAGTTCTCCAAAACCAACCGGGCAACTCAGTATCAGTCCTTTCCCGCAACGATGCCAATTGGGGCACTTATGGAGGCATTGGTCCGAAATACAGCACATTTATGCTCCAGGGTTTGCCTGTTGATGCATTTATCGATCCGATGTCGCTCGATTTATCGGCAATAAGCAGGATTGAAGTACAGCGGGGTCCGGCATCCGTTTTATACTCAAATTATCTTTCGCAGGATTTTGCCGGAAATCAAAGCCCGCTGGCAGGAACAGTTAACCTGGTGCTGAAAGAAAAATTCGATGCTCCTGCAACCAGGTTCAGTACTTCCTATGGTTCATATAATACATTGAATGGACAGGTATATCACCAGGATATTGCCAAAAACGTATATTATTATGCAGGTGTAAATTATGAAATGTCGGACTATACTGATTATGGCACCGAAGGTTCATGGCTGAACATGCAAAAGAATCCTGAATACAGGAAAACAAAACTGTATGGTGGAGCAACATGGTTTTCGGACGATGAAAAACAGAAGTTTACGGTATTTGTGAACAAGACAATGCACACTGGGGATGCAGGCCGAGTTTACCGTGGTTTTGATAATAATTATGGCGTTATTAATACCGGTTATTCTCTTAATCTCAGTAAAAACGTCGGTCTGCAGGTCCACATGGGATACCGGAGTTACGAACGTACCTGGCAGGAAAGCCATTTTAACAAAATCGACAGTTTATCTTCCAACAATGGAGCAGTACAGCACATCATTCCGGCAGATATACTACTTACTGTAAAACATGGAAAAGCGAATATACTTACCGCCGGAATGGATTACCAGGGAGCCGATTATAATACCTATACCGACCCTCTGGCCGGTTACAATACGTTTGGTAACAAATCAACCGCATTACAATCAGGGGTCTATGTTCAGGAAGAATTGCATATTGGTAAACTCATCGCCAGGGGAGGAGGAAGGTTTAATTATACCCGGAATAATATTGAATTGGTTAATGGAGGTGCTCCAGGGAATGCATCACAAGACTGGAATAAGTTTTTATACAGTGCCGGATTAAGATACAATGTGCTCAAAACCATTTCCTTGTTTGCAAATATTGGGA
>CANNKD010000204.1 GCA_947505205.1 Bacteroidota bacterium
GAATCAGAAGTGAATAAAAATTGCGGTACAAATACACGAAAACAAATTGAAAGCCATGAAAAAGAATACATTTCTGGAAATGATGGGAATCGAATATCCAATTATTGTGGCACCTATGTTTTTAATTTCGAATACGGCAATGGTGTTAGCTGCACTTGAATCTGGTGCTACTGCTGTACTTCCGGCTCTCAATTACCGGACCGATACTGAATTGAAAGCTGCAATTCTTGAAATAAGAAGCAAAAGTGACAAGCCTTTTGGGGTGAATTTGATCGTGAATAAATCGAATCTACGTTATAAAAGCCAATTGCAGACTTTATGTGCAGCAAAAGTGGGTTTTGTAATTACTTCGCTCGGTAGCCCCGAGGAAGTGATAAAAGCGTGCAAACCATTGGGTATCAAAGTGTTTTGTGATGTGGTAAATTTGGAATATGCCTTAAAAGTGGAAGCGTTAGGCGCAGATGCGATTATTGCAGTAAATAGCTCGGCTGGTGGCCATTGCGGTCCACTACCGAAAGAGAAACTCATTCCTCAATTGGTCGCTCAATGTCATATTCCGGTGATATCAGCAGGAGGTATCGGGTGTGGAAAACATATTCGCGAAGCATTTGAGCTGGGAGCTCAGGCGGTTTCGGTTGGCACCATTTTCATCGCATCAGCAGAAGCACCTGTTTCGGATGCTTATAAACAAGCTTTGATAAGTTATGGAGCCAAAGATATTGTACTCACTTCAAAACTCTCAGGCACATACCTCACTGTAATCAATACGCCGTATGTGCAGCAAATTGGCACCAAAGCTGGATTTCTAGAGCGTATGCTTCACAAAAACAAGTGGTTAAAAAAATATATCAAAATGCTGATGGCGATACGCGGTATGAAAAAATTTGAAAAAGCAGCTTTCAGTGCTACGTATAAAACTGTTTGGTGCGCCGGACCTTCGATCGAATACATCCACGAAATCAGACCTTTGAATAAAATTCTACTCGAATTGGTAGATGAATGGAAATCAGGTATTTAATTGAATATCAAACGATTTCAATTAAAAATCAGGTTCAACACAAAGATTTGTGTACAGTCCGATTTCAAAACCATCACATAGTATATCCTTGATTTTTAGGGAAATTATTCTCCTTCGTCATTCAGTTCCTTAATCATGGCATCAACAAGGTTGTAGGCTCCATCCCAGATATCTGTAATTTGAGCCTCAAGCATATAACAAGGTGTTGTGAAAACCAGATGCTCAGCATCATAAACCACATCGCCGTGTTCAGTTTCAACATGTGTGCCTCCCATCGCTTCTATTACCTTGATGGTTGCTTCATCTGTTCCGATGGTAACATTCACATCACCAAGTACTTTCGTAATGAAAGTTGGTGAAATACACATGGCACCAATTGGTTTTTTTGCTTTGTGCATCTTTTTAATCGCGACTTCAACTTCATGATTGACAGTGGCATCTGCACCATCAAAAGCTACAGAGGAAAGATTTTTGGCTGCCCCAAAACCACCAGGGAACAACAAAGCATCAAAATCTTTTTCCTGAAAAGCAGATAGTGCTTTAATGTTACCACGTGCGATACGTGCGGCTTCAATCAGAACGTTTCTCTTTTCCGGCATCTGGGCTCCGGTAATGTGATTAATTACATGGTATTGCATGATATCCGGTGCAAAACATTGATAATCACCGCCTAATTCTTTGATGGCAAGCATTGCCAGAGTAGCTTCATGGATTTCGGCTCCATCATAAACGCCACATCCCGCCAAAACAACTGCAAATTTTTTCATTGGATTTATTTTTCATTTGGTACCTACAAAGATAAGCCAACAATGGGCAATCTGCTATCCGGTTATTATTCTTTTTGAGAAAATTTTTTGAAATCCAAGCATCAGCAATAATATGATAAGAATTGTCATATATAACGTTGTAAACGAAGCTTTTAACACTGAAAAAGTAGCCGAGAATGCAACAAGCGTTTCAAAAATAGTTGGATAACTTTTCAGCAATGCAATGATGGAGAAATTTTCGAAATAATCGAACAGACCGCCAAAAAAGGGTAAATAACTCAAATAGAACCATTTACTCTCTAATTTGCCCAATTTTTTAAGCAGGAATGCCATTACCAGGGCGAAACTTATCGCTGAAATGCCCGGAAAAATCATATCAAGCGGAAGCTGCTGATACAGATAAATATCACGTCCGTTTGACCCCAGAGCAGTAAATAATTCCGTCACATATTGCGAATTATAACCCGTTGGCATCATATCCAAAATCTTCATTCCACCCGAAAAATCCATCACTTTTGGAATAGTAATCAGGAGCATAGCAGTGTAAATAATTCCTGTTAAGATAAAGATGAATAATACTTTGCTACCGGAAAGATTGCGGGAAATCAGGTTTTGGAATGCCATTTTAACGTTTGATAAATTTCATATTCTGAGTGAAATTTCTGCCAGTAATTTTAATATAGTAAATCCCAGATGGATAATCAGTTACATTAATTTGATATGCTATGTTATCTGGTTCAAATTTGTCCAACTCAATCCCTGAACTTGCGAAAATCCGAATTTCAAAAATTTCAGCAACGGATTCAAAAAAAAGTAGCTTATCCACGGGATTTGGGTAAATATTCACAAAATCGTTCTGGTTTTTCTCAATTATCCCATCAGGATATCGTCCACTACAACCATTTTGGAGAGGGTCATTGTAAATAATTTCACCATCCTGCTTGAAACATAACAAATGTGGTATATACATTATATGTAAACTCCCAAATCCACTGTTAAAAATCCCATAAGTACTTCCGATACCTTCAATCCAATACTCTGATTCCATATAATTATGCTTATCTGTCATTTTATACCGCTTTCGTAATTCACCGTCTATTTGGACACTATCAAT
This sequence comes from Bacteroidota bacterium, assembly GCA_947505205.1. Classification (GTDB taxonomy): domain Bacteria; phylum Bacteroidota; class Bacteroidia; order Bacteroidales; family F082; genus CAJBPB01. Next base: position 2,900 of record CANNKD010000204.1, read on the forward strand.
TTGTTCAATTTCGGGATTTGCTGGAACTGAAGAATACCAATAACTATTATCATTCTCAGCGGGAAACACTGTAACTGAATCACCAACGCTTAATGAGAAATCATAAAGCAACTTTTCTTCGTAAGTTGTGGGTGGAATAACAAAAACTTTTAATGTACTGGTATCCTCTCTTAACAGTGCAAAGAATGCATAACTAGTAAGAGTACTATCATTTGTAATGAAGTACTTTTTATAAGCTTTTTCATTTACTATTGAATCTCCATTGACAAAGAATTTATTCTCCCAAACAGACCAAACAGCATTTGAATCAGGGAAGTAATGGTGTTGCCCAATCACCGAATTTATTGATAATAAGCAAATTGCGATAAAAAGAAGTGTTTTCATTGAATATTTTTTGATTGATGGTACCAAATTCGATTTATTCTTTAATTATTTTTTTTACCACAACATTATTACCACTCACAAGTCGAAGCAGGTAAATCCCTGCTTTAAGTTTTGAAATATCAATTCGCAAAGTTTGTCCATCAATCCTGACTTTCTGTAATTCCTGACCTGTGAGGTTGTAGATTGCAACAGTCCCATCAATATCCTTTTCAGATGTAATTGTCAAACTATTTTGTGAAGGGTTTGGAGATATTGAAAACAACATTTCTGATGCCAATTGTTCTTCTAAACCCACAAAAATTTCATCCCCACAGCTCATTCCATTTTTTTTGAAATAAACAATATAATTTCCTGACCCATTTGAAGAGTAAGGTGGATTCCATTCAAAATAATAATAAGAATAAAGACCAAGTCCTAAAACATAGATTTCAATATCGTCAGGTGGCGGTCCAAAAGTATCTCCATATCCCCAACAGTTTTTTGATTCACAATACTCCAATTCTAAGTCTATGGAATTACGAAAGGTCCATAGATTTAAATCACAGTAAGGCAATTTATTTAAGCTCCTCGTATAATGAACGTTGTTACTATTATTTTTATCAAAAGGAATGCTAATTAATACCAGATTCTTGTCATAAAATAAATTAATTGTATCATATACATAGTTTGAATAATCAACATCGAATGTTTCATATACAGCTTGATAAGTTATTAAATTGTCAGAATCAGTTCTATCAAGGATCATATATTTTAAATAATAATTATCATAGTAATAAGTTTGCCCATCAGATTGTTCGAAATAATATCGATGGTACTGAATTTCGTCTCCTATCTGAAAATCATAAGCCATCGCTTCAGTAATTTGATACAAGCCAACATTTGGAGAAATATTACCAATTAAACGCAATGGTTTCAATATAACCGGAAATCTATCAACCTGAAAAAACTGAATTAAACCAAGCGTTTTCCCAACTATAATCATGTGATTGTTTAAGGGAGATTCGATTGTATCTCCCGCAGGATTAAAATGATTTATTCTATAATTCTGAACCGTATCTAAAATACCGAGTATTGTTGTTGTATCCTTGCCCTCATAAGTGATTGAAAACATTTGTGTTTCATCTTCAAAAAAGTTGACAGAACCGCCTTGTATTAAAGGAAAACTCAAGAATAAAGTATCGTTTGCCAAGGTTATAAACTTATACTCGTGACTTTCGTTGAAAAAGACTCTATTTCCCAACCATTTTGGTTTGTCTTGGGGATGACATTCATAACTTCCCCAAAAGGGACAACCTTCTCCATCAATCCAATCACTACCAACATCTTTATAAAAGTGATAAACAGAGTCTGTTCCATTGTATGAAACAGAGTCAAATTTGATATTAAAGGTTGAATCCATTTCAGGTAACTTAGCGTAAACTTTTCGTGATGTAGGATTGAAAAGCTTATAATTCTGGCTAAATGCAACTGTAGAAAGAAACAATAAAGCAATCGTAATAATTCTGTTCATCGCAATTTTCATTTTTCGGTTAATAATACATAAGAATTTGAAAATTTATCTAAAATATTGAATATTAGTTAATTGCAAAACATTGCATTTATTTTGTATTGCTTCATCTCCGTAAAGATATTCAATAACCAGCTGTATTTCAAACAAATTACAAAAAAAGGCAGCAAAAGCTACCTTTTTAGACAATTTCCATTTATTGAAATGATTTTACTCTCCTCTTTTATACACAATCGCCACGACAGTAACGTCGTCGCCACCCATATTGATGGTCAATCCGTAAGGTTTTTCGGCGGTGAGATTGATTTGTGCGTTGCCGGCTTTTCCTGTGAGTTGTTGCCAGATGGTAACCGCCTGATGCACGCCTGTTGCTCCTGTTGGATGTCCCCAACCGATTAATCCACCTGTTGTGTTCATCGGAACTTTTCCATTTCTGGCTGTATTTCCGTCAGCCACAAATTCAGCGCCTTTGCCCGGAGCGGCTAAGCCAACAGCTTCAACACCTAAAATTCCTGCGATACTGAAACAATCGTGTGTTTCAATGGTACCAACCTGATCGATAGTGATTCCGGCCATTTCAAGCGCTTTGGCAGCCGTTTTTTTGATGGTGATCAATTCAACGGGATTTGGCGGGTCATTTGTGATATTACGGGTGAGTTGTGCCCAACCGATAATCTCAACAGCGTCTTTTTTA
>CANNKD010000205.1 GCA_947505205.1 Bacteroidota bacterium
AAGTAAGATTTACAACATTGCGGCTTAAAACCAGAATAACTTTTTTTGACCTTCTTAGGGAGGTCAAAAAGTTATTTCCGGTTTTGTCCGAGAATCAGAACATATCTTAACTTTGACTTAAAGCTGTCCTAAGAATGGGGAGTACTGTACTAGCATTAGAAGCGATTAAATATGGGATTAGTTTAGACTCATTAATGTATAAAGAGGATTTTCTAAAATGTAAAATTCCGGACAAATCTGAAATAGAGCAATTTATTAATGCAAATCTGGGATACAAAGGAAATAAAGAAAAAGTAAGTGCTATTTTGTCAAACATGAAACGGCAAGAAAGGTATAAGCAATTCGTTGATTCTCTAAAAATTTATTATAAGATTGAGAATAACCTCATGCCTGTTTATTCCAAAATATTAAAAACGAAAGACTTATTTGGGTTTGAGCTTAATAAAAATCAATCAGATATAGAAGTAATATTAATTGCAAGTTTTGATTGTATGACTTGTTTAGAGTCATTTGATAAATTTGAGGAAATTATTACGAAATATAATAAAAAAGTCAAATTTAAGTTATTGATTCTATCCGATAACTATGGCATTGATGGGATAGCTATGATGGCAGCAGAAAATCAAAACAAAGCAGGTGAATTATTTAAAAGAATAATAAAAAATCCAGGACAAATAAAGGATACGAATTTCTATTATCAGAGTTCAATCCAACTAAAAATTTCAAAAAAGAGATTTGAAGAAGATATAAAGAATAACAATTTGTTGAAACCACTCTTAATAAGCCGGGATTATCTTTTTTCGCAAGGGGTCAATACAACTCCTTCTTTCACAATCAATGGGAAATTATATGAAGGTAAAATTTACATAGATCACCTTGAAGCATTAATTTCAGATGAATTGAAGAAATAAAAAATGAAACTTTACAGAATAGCATTTCTCTGTGTTTCCTTAGTAATGATTTCTTGTGAAAAGGAAATTCATGTTACAATTCCTGACAGAGCACCTCGCATTGTGATAAACGCCACATTAGTACCTTACACATTGCCTTCTGGTAAATATCTCGGTGTGAATGTAAGCAGCAGCAAACATATTTTCGACTCAACTACAAACACTCAATTGTCCAATGCAATTGTATTGTTATATAAAAACAATTTATTTGTTGATACATTACATTGTAAGTCAATGGACAATCCTGGATTTTACCCTTTAGGATTCAATCCTATGGCAGGCCCTGAAACTGGAGAAACTTATAAATTGGTAGTGTCCACTGATGGGTTCGAAACTGTGAATGCCAAGACGACCATTCCCCCTAAAATAGAAATACTAGATGTAAGCATTGACCGGATTGCGTTTTTTGATGAAAACAATTTAGTTTTCTCAAAAATAACACTCACATTTAACGATAGTGATAGCATAAATTATTATGAAGTGGTTGCTTCCGAAATTGGCCAAGAGTACAACGATGATAACTACTTTAGATTAACAACTTTTGAGCCATTTATTATTGGAGAAAGCCATTACCCGCCAGCTTTAAGATTTGACCTTAAAAAGCCAAAACATCTATTATTCAATGACAAATCTTTCGATGGGAAAAAAGCAAAAGTAGACTTTTATTTTCAAGCTGCTCAAAGGCAAGGGAGTCAGAATATATTATTATCAGATATCATTTCCGTTCAATTGCGCAATGTAAGCGAAGAATATTATAAGTATCGAAGTTCGTTGTTGCAAAGTTCATTCAATAATCAGGAAGACCTCATTTATGGAATGGGCGAGCCAATGAATGTATATTCAAATGTTGAACACGGTTATGGAGTTTTTGCCGGCTACAACAATTCAATTAAATCACTTGAACTGGAAGAAATAATACTAAAATGACATGATACACAGATTTATTTTGATATTGATTACAGTATTTGAGGCTTTGTTTGTTCAAGGACAAAATATACATTCGATAAACGGCTTTGTTTTTGACACGATAAGCAAAGAAGCCCTGATTGGTGCGTCAGTTTATGATGTGAACTCTGGCAAAGGTGTTGTAACAAATGTGTATGGTTATTATAGCCTGAAAATCGAAAAGCCAGACAATACAAAAATCGAAGTTTCTTTTGTTGGTTATCAGAAACAAGAAATAGACCTAAAAGGGAGAAAAGACCCCCATGTAGATGTGTATCTAATCCCGGGTGTTTCTCTTCAGGAAGTCAGTATCACCGCAAACAAACCGGGCGATTTTACCAGAAACACCGCAATTGGCGTTGTTCGCCTCCCCATGCAAGATGTTAAGCTATTACCCAATTTGTTTGGAGAAGTTGACATTATCAAAGCTTTTCAGCTAACTCCAGGTGTACAATCGGGAGGCGAAGCAAAAAGTGAGTTGTATGTTAGAGGTGGAAGCCCCGACCAAAACCTGATTATCCTTGATGATGTGCCCCTTTATTATGTTGCTCATTTTGGCGGTTTTTTCTCCATTTTTAACGCTGATGCCATTAACGATGTTAAATTGACCAAAGGCGGATTCCCGGCTCGATATGGAGGGCGACTTTCATCAGTGCTTGATGTAAGAATGAAGGAAGGAAATATGACAAAGTTTCAAGCACAAGGAACTGTAGGCTTATTATCGTCGAAATTAATGCTCGAAGGACCAATAAAAAATGGCAAAAGTTCCTATATGATATCAGCCCGTAAAAATGTTTTGCCCATCTTCCAAGTTTGGGGTGTTGATTTGGCATATAGGTTTTATGATCTTAACGCAAAATTAAATTTTCACCTTTCGGCAAAAGATAGAATATTCGTAAGTTTTTATAGTGGCTCCGATGCAGTAACCACCAAAAACGTATCATCTTTAACAGAAATGAAATCCAGTACTCAATGGGGTAACGTGGCTGGTGCAATAAGATATAACCGTATCTTTAATCAAAAACTTTTTGCAAACTTTATTATTTCATATACGAAATACCGTTATTTTAACAACTTTATGAATACTTTTTCTTCTGACACCATAGTGAAATCCATGAAGAGCAAACTTACAACCGGAATAAACGATATGATGGTTAAGTCCGATTTCTCTTATCAGATTTCCTCGGACTACATTATAAGATTTGGTGTTTCTGGCATCTACCACCGTATATTCCCAAATGATGAATTGTTCGCTTTGACTGACAAAGATCAAAGTATAGATAAATCATTCAGCTCATTGTCAATAGCGTATGAAAATAATACTTACATCGAGAATGAATATACCAATAAGTATTTCGGTTTAAATGCTGGTTTGAGATTGGTTAATTTTATTTATGGTTCAAAGAAATACATTTTCCTTGAGCCACGAATTAGTATTAATGTGCCTATGAGTACAGACTTTTCCATCAAAGGTTCTTATTCGATTTCAAACCAGTTTATGCATATGCTTTCATATTCGGGTGCAGGTATGCCCACCGATTATTGGATGCCATCCACCAGTAATGTAAAACCTTCCAGGGCATGCCAGTATTCTTTTGGTATTGCAAAATCCTTTTTTAATGGGCAATATGAGCTGAGTATTGAGGCTTATAACAAATCACTGGTTGGGCTGGTTGCATTCAAGCCAGGTGCATCACTTATTGGTAATTTATCTACATGGGAGAATGTAATTGTAAAAGAGGGCAAAGGTCAGAATTATGGAATTGAGATTTTTCTTCAAAAGAGCAAGGGCAAATCAACAGGTTGGATTGGATTAACTGTATCCAAAGCTGAACGTGTATTTGATGGATTAAATAATGGCAAACCCTTTCCTTTTAAATATGATCGGTTGTTTGATGCAAGTATTGTGTGGAACTATGAAATCTCCAAAAAGGTATTGATATCATCAACCTGGTCCTATGGGACAGGCTACCCAATTACATTGGCTACAGAACATTATTATGCTGAAGGGCAAGAAGTATTTGTATATGATGAAATAAATTCCTTCCGTATGCGCGATTATCATCGCCTTGATTTTGCTATTAACTTCCCAAAAAAAACGAAATGGGGCGAACGTAATTGGTCGATAAGTGTCTTCAATCTTTATAATCGAAAAAATCCTTACTATTATTACTATGATCGAAAATTTACGTTTGTATTAAATTCATCTTCTGGCATTGAGCCTGTTGCTGTATTCGACAACCTTAAACTTTATCAGAAAAGTCTTTTTAGTATCTTTCCATCAGTAAGTTACAGTTTTAAATTCTAAAAATCGAAAAATTTTCAATGCCTTTCTTCTAATCTGGTCGATTTGTTATTCACAGGACACATTTAACCTTTTGAGTAAAGTACCTTAAATAAATTTCAGCCTGATACTGATGCTCAAATTACCATAAATGATAATTTTAGGAGTTGTCGATGCTTTAATTGGTGCACCAGATTCTGTCTATTATATTCGTCTCATTTACAATGAAAATTTAAATATTTGGGTGAATGACACTATATTTGAACGAAATGAAAAATCACATTCAAATGGTTATTATTGCTCTAAAAAATTAAAAGCCGCACAAGGTAATACGTATCATCTTACAGTTATCTGTAGGAATAAAGTATATGAATCATCAGGATATATGCCATACGTTCCTAATATTGACAAAGTGGTATTTAACTTTAACAAAGGCGAAACAGTTAAAGAAAATTACTATATTCCATAATATGGTTTACAGATAATCCTAATACAAAGGATTTTTATTTATTTAAAACCAATTTCGGAGATAGAGTATGGTCTCGTGCAATATTGAGCGATGAACATATTAAAACAGAAATTAATGGAATTGATGTTTTTAAAGGAGAATCTTTTGAAAACTGGCGCAATTCTTATCCAACAGAAGCATATGCTGGTATGACTTATCGCATTGAAATGCATTCAATAACAAAAGAAATATACGAATATTATAGGGCTTTAATTGCTCAAATTCGAAATGATGGTGGCGTTTATACACCATCCCCCTTTTCCCCTCCAACTAATATTAGCAATGGAGCTTTAGGGTATTTTAAAGTATCCGGTGTACGGATAGAAGAAACAATAATCCCACACTCTCCTTAAAAATAATGCAGTGATCATCTTTAATGCATATTAATAGGATTTTATGCTAACAGTTAAATGAATACACTTTTTCATCTACATATTGTACGCTCTTATTTGTGTTTTACACATTAGCTAAATACTTATACTCGAGCATGATGTAGACATGCACAATATTATTTAGTTTGCGATTTTCGCAAATCTATTAATCAATACTGCCTTTTTCACAAATATTAAATAGATAACGTACTGATTATTGCGATCTTATCCAAGGAATAATTTGGAATTTTAGTTAACCGTAAATACATTTACCCAACTAATTTTTCTTACTCTAACTCATGATATCGTACTATTCAACCGGCCTGATAAATTCAGGCTTCTCTTTTGCCAATCAAAAGG
>CANNKD010000206.1 GCA_947505205.1 Bacteroidota bacterium
TCCAAATTAAAACTATAACCGGTTGGCATTACAAAAGCAACGATTTTTCGCGGAACACCAAATTCCTCCATGCGTTCCATGGCGATCGGCAAGGCCGATTCGGAACTAGTGGTTGCAAAAGCAATTGCCACAGGCTCAGATATTTTGTTTATAAATTTCCTCACAGGAATGCGAAAAATAAGTGCGATTGGAAGCAAAACGCCAACCAAAAAAACGATGAGGGAAACATAAAGTGTTGCCAATAATTTGAATAAATTCACGAAAATATCCAATCCCATTTGCCCAATACTATATGCTATAGCGGCAAAAACCGCAAAAGGTGCAAAATACATGATGAGCGAAGTGAATTTGAACATTGTTTCGGACAAAGCCTCAGCAAAAACAATCATTGGTTTCTTGAATTTTTCTTTGAGCATGGCAACAGCGATTCCAAAGATTATACTGAAAACTACGATTTGTAAAACCTGCCCTTCGTAAATTGCTTTTGCAATGTTTTCCGGGAAAACATGAAGCAAAACTTCGGCACCTTTTAATACGGGAACATCCTGAATATCAGTATGAGCCATTGTTTTTGGAATTTCAACACCAACACCGGCCTTGCTAAGATTAATCGCGATAAGTCCTATAAACAGCGCGATTGTGGATACGATTTCAAAATACAAAAGCGATTTCCAGCCCATTCTTCCAACCTGTTTCAAATTCGAATGACCAGCTATACCAACCACAATCGTCGCAAATAGGAGTGGAGCAATAATGGTTTTGATCAACCGCAGGAAAATCTGACTTATCACATTCAAATGCAATGAGATAGCTTGAAAATCATGACCAAATTCGGCACCGGCAACCATACTTATTAATATCCATGTTGTGAGTGATTGTTTTTGGAATGCATAACCAAATAGAACCAACAGAAAAATCCACCTGGACACAACAAGAAATGCTTCATTCATTGCAACTATCTCAAAATGATTGAGTAAAGTCATTAATGAAACAATGAAAAGCAATGCAAACATTGAAAGTAAATAAGTAGGATTGACTTTTTTTGCTGCGTAAGGTTTTGTCGGTATAGATTCCTGTTTCATCCGTGTTGTCGATAAATTTGGTTAAAGTATGAAGACAAACAAAAGTAACAAAAATACCAAATCAGTGAAAAATACCACTTTTATTGACTCAATGGAAAAGAAATAATGGAGATATTTGGCGATAGAATGCAGCTTCAATGTAACTTTACAGATTCCAAATTGAAATATTATTGATTGTTTCCTGAATATAACCAAATTGAATATGAAAAAAACTCTTTCTTATCTTTTTAATATGTTGATTATCATACTGATAAGTCAATCCGTTTTTGCTTCCAACAATGAAAAAATTGTTGTTGAACCACCTTTCTGGTGGGCCGGTATGAAAAATACTGAACTACAGTTAATGGTTCATGGTGACAAAATTTCAGCGACCACTGCAGTTATCAGATACGAAGGCGTAACAATCGTTTCGCAGGTTCCGGTTGAAAATCAGAATTTTATTTTCTTAAACATTAGGCTGGATCCACAGGTGAAACCGGGCACTTTTGAAATTAAATTCATGAAGGAAAAGGAGCTTGTTTACAACTATAATTATGAATTGAGGCAGCGCGAAGAAGGTTCTGCTTTGAGGAAAGGATTTGATGATCAGGATGTCATCTACCTTATAATGCCCGATCGGTTTGCAAATGGAAATCCGGCCAACGATTCTGATCCATCCATGCTTGAAAAAGCTGATCGATCCAATCCGAACGGGAGACATGGCGGTGATATACAGGGTGTTACTGATCATCTTGATTATCTTTCAGATCTCGGAGTTACGGCGGTTTGGCTCACACCGGTACTCGAAAATAATGCCGAAGCCTATTCATACCATGGATACGCAATAACTGATTTCTATAAAGTTGACCCGCGTCAAGGAAGTAATGAGGAATATATTGCCATGGTAAATAAGGCACATGAAAAAGGATTGAAAGTGATTATGGATATGGTTTTCAACCATTATGGCACAGGTCATTGGTGGACAAATGATATGCCGATGCGCGACTGGGTGAACGAATGGCCCGAGTTTACGCGTTCAAATTACCGTGGCGGAACAATTTCTGATCCGTATGCAGCCGAATCCGATCGTAATCAAATGTCGAAAGGCTGGTTCGATGGTCATATGGCAGATCTCAATGCCGCGAATCATTTCGTCGAAAAATATCTGATTCAAAATAGTATCTGGTGGATCGAATTTGCCGGATTAGATGGAATCCGACAAGATACTTATCCTTACTCCGATAAAACGGTTATGGCAAACTGGACGAAAGCACTTAATCAGGAATATCCTAACTTTTCTATTGTTGGTGAAGTTTGGCTAAACTATGCAGCGCAGGTTGCCTATTGGCAGGAAAACACCAAAAATGCCGACGGTTATAATTCAGGTTTGGATTATGTGATGGATTTTCCGCTGAAATATGCCATCAACAGCGCTTTTAACGAAGAAAACGGTTGGGACAAAGGGATTCTGCGTTTGTATGAATCCCTGAGTCTGGATTTCCTATACAGTCATCCTGAACAGATTGTAAATTTTGCCGATAACCACGATTGCGACAGGATTTTTTCAGCCTTGGGTGAAGACAAACAGAAAATGAAAATGGCGATGACTTTTTTGTTGACTATCAGAGGTTTACCTCAGCTATTTTATGGTACCGAAGTGCTTTCAACCGGCTTAGAACGTCAGGGCCATGGATTTATTCGTAAAGATTTTGCAGGCGGATGGCCAAACGATAAAACAAATGCCTTTACACCTGAAGGAAGAACGAAAGATCAAAATGAGGTTTTCAATCATATCCGCACATTATTGCAATTTCGTAAAATGAACGAAGTACTGCAGAATGGAAAACTGAAACATTATCTGCCTCAGGACGGTGTCTATGTTTATTTTCGGTATAATGATAATGAATCGGTTATGGTTATTCTGAATAACAATAAACAGTCAAAAACCATTGATGGTAAGCGATTTAGCGAAAGTTTATCAGGTTTCAAAAGCGGAACAGATGTCATCGGCAATACCCAATTCGAATCCTTGAACAGTATCGAAGTCCCAGCCATGTCGTCACGGGTGATTCAATTGGAGTAGCTTGGAGTTTGAAAATTCGAAGTACAACATGAACCGTAAATAATTCAAATTTGAACAAAAGATGAAAAAATTTATTATATTAGTTTCCATGCTCATGGGACAAATATTGCAAATTTCAGCACAGGAAAATTTAAGCCAAAGTATTGGTAACCTGACAAATACAAATTGGGATGGAACACGTCTCGAATTGCTGACAAGTTATGGAAAAGTCAGAATTCAATTTATAGATGAAGGTATTGTTCGTGTGCGAGTTGTCAAAACAGATTTCATCAAAGATTTTTCCTACGCCGTTGTAGAACAAATGACAAATCCTACAATTGAATTCAAGCAGAATAGGGGATTTATGGAGCTGAAAAGCAGCGCAATCACGGTTCAGATTACTGAAAGACCAGTCAGGATTAGTTTTTATTCGGCTGACGGACAGTTGCTTAACGAGGATGATCCCTCGTTTGGAACAAGCTGGTTGGGAAATGAGGTTACTACTTACAAAACATTACAACCAAATGAAAAATTTATCGGATTGGGTGCCAAAACAGGAAGTTTAAATCGTTTTGGTTCGGCATTCGTTAATTGGAACACTGATAATCCTAATTATGAGTCATACAGCGATCCACTTTATACAAGCATTCCTTTTTATATGGGGATTGTGAATCGCAATGTTTATGGAATCTTTTTTGACAATACCTGGCAAAGCCGATTCAATTTTGGCGCATCAAATGATCGTTTCTCTTATTTTTCGGCCGATGGTGGCGAAATGGATTATTATTTCTTTCATGGGAAGGATGTTGCTGACATCATCAGGCTTTATACCCAACTTACAGGAAGGATGAATATGCCGGCACTCTGGACACTGGGTTACCAACAATGCCGATGGAGCTATACACCTGATAAAGATGTATTGAATGTTGCAAAAACCTTTCGTGAAAGGCAAATTCCAGCCGATGTAATGTATCTCGATATAGATTATATGGATGCTTATAAAGTTTTTACCTGGCATCCGAAAAACTTCAGCAATCCGAAGCAATTACTCAGCGAGTTGAAAGCGATGGGTTTTCATACAACCATTATTGTCGATCCGGGAGTTAAGGTTGAATCTGGTTACCACGCCTACGAAGATGGATTGAAGAATAATATGTTCGCTGTTTATCCTGACGGCACTCCCTACAAGGCTCAGGTATGGCCGGGCTGGTGTCATTTTCCAGATTTCACCAATCCTGAAGTCCGCATTTGGTGGGGAAATCTGTTTATCGACAATGTGGATTTAGGTGTAGAAGGATTTTGGAATGATATGAATGAAATTGCAACCTGGGGTCAACAGGTTCCATCGTTGGTGCAGTTCGATTGGGAAGGAAAAAAGACTTCTTACCTCGAAGCGAAAAATGTTTTTGGCATGCAAATGGCCCGAAGCACTTTCGAAGGAACACAAAAATTGATGAAAGGTAAGCGGCCTTTCGTCCTCACACGTGCCGGGTTTGCCGGTTTACAGCGTTATACAGCTTTATGGACAGGCGATAATCAGGCACATGATGATCATATGTTATTGGGTGTCAGACTGGTAAATACGCTTGGATTGTCCGGTGTTTCTCAGGTGGGTTATGATGTTGGTGGTTTTATTGGAAATGCCACACCTGAATTATACAGTCGTTGGATAAGTCTGGGAGCCTTTTCGCCCTTTTTCAGAGGCCATACTGCAAAAAACACTTTACGTTCCGAACCATGGTCCTATGGTGAAGAACCTGAAGCCATTGCCAAAAAATATATAAGCTTCCATTACAATCTTTTGCCCTACATCTATTCCGCATTTCGTCAGTCGGTTCTTAGCGGTTTGCCTGTTCAGCGCAGTCTTGCAATCGATTACACCTTCGATGAGCATATTTACAAATCTGCCTTTGAAAACCAATATCTGTTTGGTTCGGCATTTTTGGTTGCTCCGGTAACGAGTGAACAAAAAGCCGTGAACGTATATTTCCCGGAAGGAAACTGGTATAGTTTATACGATGACCACCCATTTGAAGGCAATCAGGAACAAATTGTGGAGTCGCCACTCAAGCGTTTACCGGTATTCGTGAAAGGTGGTAGTGTTATTCCAATGCAATCGGTCATTCAAAACACAGATGAAAAACCGGATGAAACGCTCGAAATACATGTTTATAAAGGAAAACAAGTGGAACCCTATTTGTGGTATGAAGATGACGGAAGCACCTACGAATTTGAAAATGGTAATTTTTATCAACGATATATTCAGTTAGATGTGTCAA
>CANNKD010000207.1 GCA_947505205.1 Bacteroidota bacterium
CTGATATAGAGGAAGTTTCTAAAGATTTTGGGAATACTGACTCTGAACTTATATGAAATTCAGAAGATGGACAATTTGGAGGGCAAATCTTGATCCTGTTGTAGGTTCAGAACAAGGTTTAACCAGACCGGTATTGATAATAAGTGATGATGTATCAATGATTTGCTTAATACGATCAATGTATTGCCCATTACAACCCGCAAAAACAATAGGTTAATTTACCCAAATGAGGTTTTACTCGAGGATTCGATCTTTGGATTGCCCGAAGAATCAATAGTTTTATGCCATCAGATCAGGACTTTAGATAAAAAAAGATTTGCACATTTCTATGGCGAGATCGGTCCGACTGAAAAACAAAATGAGATTATAGAAGCATTGTTTTTTCAATTAGGAATCGAAACTTCTGCTTCGTAGTGAACCCCCAGCGCAAATCTATCTTCGGTGAGCTTCGTTTAGTTGCAATCGATATTATCTGATAAAATGTCAAACAACTGATAGTGAACTTCTTCCATAAATACATTTTCACAAACCAATATTTTTAGAAGGTTTAACTTGTCCGATCGCCAAATCACAACTACATTTGTTATCCAAATATTTTCTTATGCCAGATTTTAAAGGTGAAATACAGTCGAAACTTCCTTCTGCCGGAACTTCCATTTTTGCTGTGATGTCGAAATTAGCCGTTGAGCACAATGCCATCAATCTTTCGCAGGGTTTTCCCGATTTTCCCATTTCAGAAAAATTGATTGCCCGCGTTAATCATTACATGAAAAAAGGATTCAACCAATATGCACCCATGCCCGGCGTGAAACCTTTGCGTGATGCCATTGCAGCGAAAACAAAAGCTACTTATCAGGTTGACTATGATCCTGAAACAGAGATTACAATTACTGCCGGTGCAACGCAGGCCATTTTTACAGCCATCAGTGCTTTTGTTCGCGAAGGCGACGAAGTTATTATTTTCGAACCGGCTTACGATAGTTATGCACCAGCCGTGAAATCATTTGGCGGACTCGTTAAATATTCCACTCTCAAACTTCCTGATTTTCATATCGATTGGGGCGAAGTGAAACATCTGATTTCAAATCGTACACGCATGATTATCATCAACACGCCGCACAATCCTTGCGGAAGTTTATTGTCGAAAGATGATATGAAGCAACTCGAAAAACTCACCAACGACAGTGATATCATCGTGTTGAGCGATGAAGTGTATGAACACCTTATTTTTGATGGCAATATTCACCAAAGCGTTTGCCGTTTTCCCGAATTGCTCAGTCGTAGTTTGGTTGTTGGCTCATTTGGAAAAACCTTTCACGCAACAGGTTGGAAAACAGGTTATGTGCTCGCTCCGGCAAGGTTGATGGTAGAATTTCGAAAATTGCACCAGTTTACTGTTTTTGCTTCGAACACACCTATTCAATACGCTATTGCTGATTTTCTGCAAGATCCGGATAACTATCAGAATCTCCACATTTTCTATCAGCAAAAACGTGATTTTTTTGTTAATAGCATCAGAAATTCAAGATTTCACATTGTGCCAAGCTACGGAACTTATTTCCAATTGCTTGATTATTCGACAATTAGTAAAGAAACTGATTTGAAATATGCAAAATCGCTTGTGCTCGAACATGGCGTTGCAAGTGTGCCGCTCTCACCATTTTACAGTTTCCCAAGTGATGCGAAGTTGTTGAGATTCTGTTTTGCAAAAAAAGAAGAAACACTTTCAAATGCAGCCGAAATTTTATGCAGGATTTAAGTATTGCCTATATTCAAGCCGATTTATGTTGGGAAGATGCAGCGGCCAACCGCGCTTATTTCGAGATCAAAATACTTGAAATTGCACAAAAAGTTGACCTGATTATTCTCCCTGAAACATTCACCACCGGTTTTCCGGTCAATCCGAACAAATTTGCTGAAACATTAGACGGGGATACGATTCATTGGATGCAAAAAATGGCAAATCATACTGGTTCTGTCGTGTGTGGTAGTATCCTTTTGAGAAGAAACGATCTGTTTTTCAATAGTTTGGTTTGGATGCGCCCCAATGGTAATTTTGAAACCTACGATAAACGACATGTTTTTCGCATGGGAGGCGAGCACGAACTTATTGAGCCAGGCCAAAAAAAACTTTTTGTAGAAATAAATGGTTGGAAAATAAAACCAATGATTTGTTATGATCTGCGTTTTCCGGTTTGGTGTCGAAATACATTTAAAAATGGTGAATTTGATTACGATTTAGCCATTTTTGTTGCCAATTGGCCTGCTGTTCGGGCTTATCCATGGAAGCAATTGCTTATTGCCAGAGCAATTGAAAATCAAAGTTTTGTTATTGGATTAAATCGAGTTGGTGTTGATAATCAGGGATATAGCTATAGTGGGGATTCGTGCTTGATCGATCCCAAAGGAAATTATCTTTCTGTAGCCGAAGCAAACACAACTCAGACAATTGTTTCAACTTTACACGCTGCCGATTTAATTAATTTCAGAGAGTCGTTTATGGTTGGTCTTGACTGGGATAATTTCACGTTAAACATGGATTAGAATAGAATATTATTCATTGTTATCAGGTAAATTATGACCGTTCTCGCTCATTGAATCTTCGAGTAAAGCTGTGCGAATTTCATCCAGATTATTATGTAATTTATTGGTTTTCATTTCGTTATCTCTAACTCGTTCTGATATTTCAGTCAGATGCTGTTGAAGCGCTTTTTTGAAATTATCAATCTCTTCAGCAGCAAACATAAACAACTTGTTGTCTCGATCATGGATTATTTCCTCCAGTTTTTCAATCCGTTCTTTGGTGTTTTTTCGATGAATCCAAAACAAAACGGACATAAAAACCACTGTGGCAAATGAAAAAACACTTATGCTCAACGCCAGAAAGTCTTCATCAGTTAGTATCATGATTATGTGGTTTAAATTGATAATCAGAGGTTAAAAAGTCAAAAATACATAAATATTAATACGTTTGATTGGTTTCAAACTTTGTGATTGCATTTTTTTCGTCGTGAAGCCCAAATTCATACCTTTGATTATTGGTTTCAATGAATTTTTAACTGTCAACTTATCGAATGTAATTCTGAATGGAAAAACTGTCCGTTGCAATCATTACCTTAAATGAAGAACGAAATATTGAAAGATGTTTGGCATCTGTGACCGGATTAGCTGATGAAATCATTGTTGTCGATTCGCTATCAACTGACAAGACCAGAGAGATTTGTGATAAATATCATGTGCAATTTTCAACGCATCCATTTGCCGGTTATATCGAGCAGAAAATAGAGGCTTTAAATCGTTGCAATCATAAATTTGTGCTCTCCCTCGATGCTGACGAAGCTTTATCGGAAGAGTTAAAAACCTCCATATTGCAAGAGAAAGCAAAGGGTTTTTCGGGTATTTATTCATTCAACCGGTTGACGAATTATTGCGGACAATGGATAAAGCACTGTGGCTGGTATCCGGATGTCAAACTTCGCTTATTCGATAAAACTATTGCATTCTGGGGTGGAAATAATCCCCATGACAAATTGATTCTTAAAGATAAAAAGTCACGGATTAAACATTTGAATGGCGATCTGTTTCATTATAGCTATTATACTGTGGATGAGCATTATAAGCAAGCCAATCGATTTGCTGATATCGCATCCAAAACTTTATTCGAAAAAGAAAAAAAGTCATCAATTCCGTATGCAGTTTTAAAGACAGTGGCCAAATTTACGCGCAATTATATCTTTAAATTAGGCTTTCTGGATGGCAGATTTGGATTCACCATCTGCAAAATAAGTGCACTTGAAACCTGGTGGAAATATACACGAGTGATAACACTAAATAAGCAAAAACGTTCTGAAAGTGATGTTTAGACGAGTCTTACATAGAATATCTGTCGAACAGAAAATTTATCTGGCCTATTTCGTCGTCTTTTCATTGGCAACTATTCATCGGTTGTTAATGACTCAAAGTCCTTTTAATAATTTTGATATATTTCGCTATTCATTTTATAACCTGCTTCATAGCAATAACTTATACGTTGAATATCCGCAATATTATTTCGACTTATTCAAATATAATCCAAGTTTTGCATTCCTGATGGCTCCTTTTTGGATTTTACCGAAAAGTATCGGTGTACTCATCTGGAATTTAGGAAATGCCTTGTTGCCGCAATATGCTGTCAATCAACTCAAAATCAGCACGAAAGCAAAGGTTTTTTTCGCGGTATTTATCTTGATCGAGATGCTCACTTCGGTTCAAAATGCACAAAGCAATGGTTTGATGCTTGGTTTGATGTTGCTGATGTTCGTTCACCTCGAAAATGATAAACCAATCTCTTCTGCCTTAATGATGGTATTTGGATTTTTCATCAAGATATTTGCGGTTTCAACCGTAATATTACTCCTTTTTAAACCAACAAAAATACGATTTATCGCTTGGTCGGCTGTCTTTATGTTGATTATCAGTTTATTACCTATATTTGTTATTGGATTTGATTCCTTATTTTTACAATACCAGCAATGGTTTGCACTTCTGGCAACCGATGCACCGCACAATTTGAATTATTCAATCATGTCGTTTTTCGAAAGATCATTACATATCAAGGTGCCAAACGCCGTATTTCTGATTTTTGGTTTCATTTTGCTGTTTCTCCCGTTAATCCGCCGAAAATACTATTCCAATTTTTCATGGAGATTAACTTACCTTTCGGCCTTACTGGTTTGGGTTGTGATCTTTAATCATAAAGCCGAGTCACCAACATTTGTTATCGCGATGGCCGGTGCAGCAATTTGGTTTATTGCTGCCAAAAAAAATGTTTACCATTGGAGTCTGCTTGTTTTTGTTTTCGTACTAACCGGCTTGTCAGCTACTGATATTTTTCCACAAATCGTTAGGGAAAATTTTATCAAACCATACGCAATGAAGGTTTTGCCTTGTATTGTACTGTTTTTCACAATGATTTTTGATTTGCTTTTTACTAAATTTCCAGTCGATAATCAATTGATACTAGAGGATTTTGATGGCACAATTAATATGCGTACATAAAAATGTAAACTATGAATGAAACAAATAAATGGCTCGTGGTAGTAAATCCAAAAGCCGGCGTTGGAAAATGCGGAAAAGACTGGCCAAAAATTCGGCAATTGCTGACTGCTTCGGGGCTCAATTTTATAAGCGTACTGACTGAATATCAATTTCATGCCATCACCTTAACGAGTTCGATGGTCACTGAACAAGGATTCAGAAAAATTATCGCTATTGGAGGCGACGGAACCATGAACGAAGTGGTGAACGGCATTTTCCAACAATCACGTTTTGCAACCACAGATATCACTTTAGGGATGATAACGGTGGGGACAGGCAACGATTGGGGTAGAATGTATTCATTTCCAACTGATTATAAGAATGC
>CANNKD010000208.1 GCA_947505205.1 Bacteroidota bacterium
CCCTACGGGACAGATATTGAAACAAATTGTTTTTCGAAATTCATTAAAAGCGATGTGCCAATTACGAAAAATACAAATTAGTGCTTTCCAAATAAAAAATAATGACCCGTAGGGACTGCATCGCTCTAGCAAATGTCAATTTGCGTATATTTTTTGTCCCGTAGGGACTATACAAACCATAATTGAAACGCGAACAATATATTTTTCAACATGATCATTCGACAAAAAAATCACATCAATTCATGGAATACATATTTTTCATTATAATCAATCTCAAATTTCTCTAGAAAAGCGATGTATTCATCATGAAATGATGTTTTTTTATGATGAATTTCTTGGTTGTCAATGTAATTTACAATTTTAGTAAGTTGTGATTGACCATAAGAAAAAGCACCGTAACCTTCTTGCCATTCAAATTTCCTTCTGGTAAAATTATTTTCATTTATCCATTTAGATGAATTTTGTTTTACTGCTTTCATCAATTCTGAAAATGATTGAACAGGTTTGTATCCAACTAAAATGTGGATATGATCTTCAACCCCATTTATTGCAATAAGTTTATGTCCCAAACCATTAACAGTTCCTGTAATATATTTGTAAAGTTGATCTTTCCAATATTTTTCTATGACACCATTTCTGTATTTCACGGTAAATACAAATTGAATATAAATTTGTGTGTAGGTATTTGGCATAAATTGTATGATTGTGTTTAAATGTTAACTACCTGAAGATACGACTATTATTTTTCCAAACCAAACAGATAATTCGAAATGATAAAATAAATAATCCGAATTTTGTGTAGTCCCTACGGGACACTATCGCAAATGATAAATCATTTGCTAGTGCTATGCAGTCCCTACGGGACAGATGTTCATAGCAAATAGATAATTCGAAATGACAGAATAAACACCCTGAATTTTGGGTAGCCCCAAAAGGACAGATGTTTAAAACAATTTGTTTTCCGAAATTCATTAAAAACAAGTTCAATCTAGGAAGAATCTTTAACGTACGCAACGGGTTGGGGGGAGAAAGGTGTTTTGTTTGAACACATGAAGCTTCCAAGAAATCTACTGTTGAAAGACAGGGGATTTTTTTATATGAATTTATACGTTGTATTGCTTTTATCACCTTCCTTTTCAAATAACCCAAGTGCTATTCCTAATTTCAAATCACGACTTGCTGTTGCAGTAGAAATTTCTTGAAAAACGGACATGTACGCTTTTCTATTAAAGGGTGCTTTGTTTGTTTCTGAAAAATAAGTCAACCGATCTTCAGAATTCATGACTTTCGCTTTGAAATCGAGCAAAGTGGCTAATGATTCATCAATTACATTTAGCATATATTCGATGAATGGCGTTGAATTTCCAGAATTATCACTTTGCGCAAGAGCCGTGTAATAGGCTTGTTGTGTTTTATGGATCACATTTTCAAAAGGTATAAATTCAAACACCGGATATTGTTTCATGAGAATCAATGTTTGCCATAATCTTCCCATTCTACCATTGCCATCGATGAAAGGATGAATGAATTCCATTTCATAATGAAAAACACAACTTTTAATCAATTGAATTTCCGAAGAAGACTTTAAATAGGCAAATAGGTCATTCATCAAAAATGGAACATTATGCGCTGGAGGAGCCATGTGAGCAAGTTTTTCTCCAGCAACAATACTAACGCCACTTTTGCGAAATTTGCCATTGTCTAAAACGAGTCCGTGCATCAGTAGTTCATGAGCTGATAAAAAGGATTTTACTGACTCAGGATTGAATTTATGAAGCTGATTATACACCTTGATGGCATTCAACACTTCATTGACATCTTTTTCCGGCCCGATAACACGTTTGTTTTCAAGGATTGCAGTAATCTGTTCTTCCGAGAGTGTATTTCCCTCAATGCTTAAGGAAGCATGAATCGTTTTTATCGTGTTTTCTTTTCTGAGTTTAAGGGACGGTTTATCGAGGTATTTTGCATTGACCTGACCAATCTTTTCCGAAATGGATGCAACTAAACGGAGTATTTCAGAAGTGATTTGATACGGCGGATTCATAACTGATACTATCATTTGATACTATCAAATATAAACTTTTTTATTGAATGGTGTGTTTAAAAGGAAGTACTTTTTGTTTATAAAAGAGGTGGTATTTCCTTCCTATTCAAATAACCATTTATAGTTTCTCACTTTAAATGAAAGGCCAAACCGACTTGTCCTGTTACGATACTTGTCCAGTTCTTACTTGCAAGTCCTTTTGTTTGGTTGATAACTGCTTCTGAATAAGGCGAGAACAAATAGGGGGTGTATCCGCACATAACATACGGCGATAAATAAGCCTTGTTTTTTAACTTAAAATAGTAGCCACATTTCACATTAATTTCCCCTCCAATTCCAAAAGCTTTTGAGTGCGTTTCATCGTAAATAAAAGGAGCTTCATTTAATCTTCTAAAAACCACTGAACTTGTAACCGAAAGCATAAAATCGGTATAAAGCCCTTTCAGCTTTTCACTGTTTTCATAGTGGAGCACATAACCCATGTTTATGAAATGAAGGTTGATGAGATTGATTGAATTTTCATTTTCTGCCAAACTTCTGAAATAAGAATAAGATAGATTCAACCCCTGTTTTAGGTTTTTTGTAGATTTAAAGATGTACGAAATTGACGTATTCAACCCGTGCATAAGAAGTGGTTGCTTTTCAATTAAATCCGGACGACTAAAATTGTACGTCTGAATGGCTTTATCCCATTGATTGGAATACAAGTATTTATATCCTACATCTACTTTAACTTCTTGACCAGTTGCGTGGAAGAACGCCAACATAAAAACAACGCTTGCAGTTATATTTTTCATCCTTTAATGTCTTTTAAAAGATTCCCAACTTCTGTATATCCAGATTCCACCGCACCAAACACAGTTTGATGGTGACCGTTCACATTCATTGCTTCACTTGCGAAATAGATTTTTTTATCAACTGGCATTGCCGCAATATTTCGGGCATCACCCATTCCGATCGTACTATAGGAATAGGCACCTTTTGTAAACGGTTTCGTTGTCCAATTCTCAACATGAGAAGAAACAAATGATGCGGAGGCTTGTCCATTGTACATGGCATCTAATTCTTGAAGCAAGGCATTTGTAATCGCAACATCACTTCCTAAAGCGGTCAAATAATCAGCTTGATCGCCCATTATAAAGGCCAATAAAATAGTATCGGACTGAATTTTCCCAATACTATCATCTGCATAGGCAGCGCAAATAGCACCACCGATAATGTTTTGGTCAAAGAATTTAGTGGTGAATTTCAAAAATACTTTCATGCCAGCACCCATTCCAATCTTCGAAAATGCGGTCGTTTTTTCTTCCGGCAAAGCAGGTACAAATTGAATATCAGTTGATTTCAAGATCGATATTGGAACCGTAATGATTACTTTATTTGCCGTATACGTGTTGTTATTACTATCTGTTATCACAATATCATCTTGCGAATAGTCAATTTTACTAACAATGGTATTCAACGAAATTTTGTCTTTTACATGCGTTGCGATTTGCTTGTCGATGAAATCAAAATAGGTTTCTTCAAATTTGAAATCTTCATCTCCAGAAACCCAGTTTTGTTCTTCTTGAACTTTCCAATAGGCAGAAATAAGCGACGCTGATGCTCCAGAATCTCCTGCAATATTTTCTACGATGTTTTTGTATTCATCTCCAAAACCTTGAGCGATTGCATAATCTTTAAAAGATACATCTGGAACGTTTTCCTCATTTGTAAATACGGCGTTGAGATCTTTTGGCAGCGTTGAAACAAGTTGATTGTTGAACCAATATTTCTCTTCACTGTCATCTAACGTAATTTTTGTCCCTGACTTGTTGATTAAATCACCCAAGATGTTGTTTTGGCCATGTAACCATTGAGCTCCGAGATCAATAGGGAACGCTGCAAAACCATCTAAACGACCTAAACGTCCGCCATAGTTCGTATTCGCTTCTAAGATTTGAAAATCAATCCCCCTCGATTTTAAGATATAAGCGGCATACAAGCCTGCTGCGCCAGCTCCAATAATAAGGACCTTGCCGTCATAGTTAATGTCTTCAAACAAGGTTTCTTTTCTACAAGAAGTGAAAAAAGTGGAAGGAATTAATAACCCTCCAAGTGAAAGTAAGCTTGTTTGCTTTAAAAATTTTCTTCTATCCATTTTACTTGTTGAAAAAAGCTATAACCAAAACTGTTTCATTACCGTGTTAAAAAGGTTATATCTAAAAACGAGTTCAATCTAGGAATAATCTTTAATTTACGCAATGTGTTTGGATGAGAAAGTGGATAATGTTTGGGAAAACAAATGTCAATTAATAATATCAAACCAATAATGTCCTATCGGACCAAATATCTCTAGCAAATTTCAATTTGTGTATTTTTTTTTTGTCCCGTAGGGACTATACAATCCAACATTATAACGCACCGCGAAGTTTTGTATCGTCCCAAAGGGATAATAGTGCAAATGAAAAATTATTTGGTAGAGATTTAATTTCTCAATTACCGCCTGATTGACTGGAGAATGTTTGTTCCTAAATGAATATTCTTTTGTGTAGTTGATATTTAGCATATATAATCCTTTGCCTCAACAAATCAACATTAACCTTACCTGTCCATTTGTTTCTACTGGTGCACGATGAACACAAGGTAAAACCTTACTCTCAGGATGGTCAATAGCCAAACGCCAAATGTGACCAAGACCTAAGTTGACAGGAATAGCGTTAGGTTTTACTTGATAATGTAAGTCAAAGAAAAATTCACTTAAAAAGGCTTCAAATCCTTCGTCATCTGCTCCGTAAAGTTTTTGAAGTTCGTGCCGAATTTCGGGAATGAGAATTTTTTGATCTGCTTGTGAGTTGGGAATGAGTTCACTTGCATCGCCATGATAGGTGCATAAAAAGGTATCGGTTGGAATAGGGGAGCGATCAACATGATACGAGTAAACATCGGTTGGAAAAAACGGAAACGCATCATCTCGTTCATAGTATTTGATCAAATTAAGGATTGGAGAAGCACCATGATCCTTCAATAATTGCAAATCGCTTATTAGAATTTCACGTGCAAGATTTCCCTGTTCACTCAACTGAAGTGCACGAAGTTCCTGTTCACTCAGTTCTATCATGTTCCCGTCAAAGTCAATCTTTTTTACAATCTCAGAGAAATCACCAATTAATTCACGTGACCAACACAACGCATTATTCTCTCCGATAAAAGGAATGGAAACAAGGTCCTGAAAATTTGAGACGGTTTGAATATGGTTTTCGGAAAGTGAAACAGTGTTCATAAGGATAAAAGTAGGAAATCATTTGAAGTAAATAGAACTCAATTTTCACTGCCTTTTTTGTTAATGTCTTTTTTTATAAC
>CANNKD010000209.1 GCA_947505205.1 Bacteroidota bacterium
ACCACTTGAGGCTGTTGTCTGGGTAATATTGGATACTGTAACTGTAGAAACAGTTGGTAAGGTAAGTGTATTCAATGTCAATTGATTACCGTAAATAGTTCCAACGCTGTTGGTGGCGTATGATCTTATATAATAAAGAGTGCCTGATGTCAAACCAATAATATTGCTTATAAAAGAACCTGTACCAGTTCCATTGGTGGTATGGCTACCTATTATGGTCGGGTTCGGGTTTGTGCTCCAACATACGCCACGAGCGGTAACGCTTGTACCACCATCCGATGTCACATTACCACCGCTTGTTGCAGTTGTTTGGGTGATATTTGTTGGTTCTGTTGTAGTTACAGAAGGATATCCTGGATTAGAAGCCGTTGTAAAAGCAACTTGATTTCCATAAGAGGTGCCAATGCTGTTGGTAGCGTAAGCACGAACATAATAGGCAGTATTATCCGATAAGCCAGTTACACTGCTAGTAAATGATCCTGTTCCGGTTCCATCAGTAGAATGACTGCCCGAAACAGTAGGATTGACCGAGGTGCTCCAACATACGCCTCTTACAGTAACACTTGCTCCGCCATCTGAACTGATATTTCCGCCACTGGTAGCTGAGTTTGTAGTAATATTTGTAACCACAGAAGTTGAAAGGATGGGTACTGTTATTGAATTCAATGTGTTAAATGTCAGTTGGTTGCCATAAGAAGAGCCAACACTATTGGTTGCATAAGCCCTGATATAATAAACTGTGTTGGCAGTCAGTCCGGCAAGAAAAGAAGTAAATGTGCCAGCACCAGAACCATCTACAGAATAACTTCCTGAAAGATCAGGATTTTGGCTGGTACTCCAACAAATACCACGGGCGGTAACAGTTGCAGAACCTTGTGAAGTTACATTTCCTCCGCTTGTTGCAGTAGTTTGCGTGATTAAAGAAGCTGCTGTGGTGATGACAGTGGGTGTTAGTGGTACAACTGATGTTGTAAAATTAACAATCTCGCCATAAGCTGTTCCAATGGTGTTGGTGGAATATGCTCTAATATAATAAAGAGTGTTAGCAACTAATCCTGATAGGTCAGATGTAAATATTCCAGTTCCGGAACCATCAGTTGTATGGCTGTCAGCCGTAGTCGGATTAGCCGAAGTGCTCCAGCAAACTCCCCTAACGGTAACTGTTCCGCCACCGTCAGAAGTAACATTTCCTCCTGTTGTAGCTGTGGTCTGAGTGATATTGGTAACTTCCGTTGTTGTAACAGCGGGAACTGAAATTTGTGATGTAGTGAATGTTGTGTCTTTGCCAAATACAACACCATTTTGGCAGGTAGCTTTCACCCTGAAATGGTAAATTGTATTTGCTTGCAGGCCGGTTAAGTTGGCATTTAAACTGGTATTTGTAGAACCTGTTACATTTTCCGGGTTAGCAATCATTGTTAGTCCATACGTTAAGCTTGAGCCATATTCAAAAATTACGGATGTTGCAGTACCATTAGCATTAACCTCGCCATTGAGTGTTGCAGTAACTGTTGTAATCCCAGCAGCCGCCAGGGTTTTAGCGCTCGGCAAAGATGGTAGCGTGGCTTCTTTTACATTAGAACTGTATTTAGGGCTATTTCCATCCATCACATACGAACGAATGTATATTTTACTCCCCGGCTGAAGATTTTGTATTGTGATACTGTCTTTTTTTATACTTTCAACAGCACCTTTTGATGTCCTGGTATCTTCAATGGTTGGTTTTTGATTACTCACACTGTAACATACACCATAATCAGCATGAGCCTCCTCACTCAGATCGAAAATATTCACAGCAACCTTAACTGTATTCGCGTCGATGATTGTTACGCTTTCAGTATTTATCTTGGTCACAGTACCAAAATCCAGTTTTTTGCAGGCGATAAACAGCATACTAAGTATAACTGTCAAGGCAACTGTCAAGTAAAATAAATTATAAAATCGCTTCATTTTCAAATCTCCTATATCTTATTAATATTCAACAAGTACTTGTTCATCTTCGCCGTAAAATTCGGGGGTTTGCAGTCCGCTTATTTTGCGAGAGGTTGCAGTAACATTGTCGGTTACATACTTTTTCAGTTCGCCCACGGTGATTTTCTTATCTCCGTTTGCGTCAGCATTTCCTTGCAATCCGGCTGTAAAGAAATATGTAAACAAACCAGATTCTGAAGGATCGAACCCCAAGGAAGTTTCTTCACCTGTTGAGGAGTTAATGATAGTAATATTGGGAATCGCAAGCCAGGGTTTGCTTACTCTAAGTTTTACCCCTTTTTGAGCAACCAGATTTTCTTCCGTAATGCTTTCGGTTGCCCGGGAGCTTCCACTGAAACAGGCATCGAGTATTACAGTTACGCTTCGTGCACCAATAGAACCCAGATCATTGTATAGTTTTGCTGTGTTGTATCCAAAAGTCTCGAGATCTTCTTTTACACCGTCGTAGGGCAAAAGATATGTATTGTTACCACTTTTATCCGGAACACCGTGTCCGGAAAAGAAAACAAACACATCGGTTTCACCACTTACAACTGCCTTTTGCAAATCACCATAGACGGGATTGAATATTTTTTTGAGTTTTCCAATTGTCACTTGGTCGTTGGTAAAAAGCAATACCTGATCAACCCCAAGTATTTTTTCAAAATATTCTTTCATAATTATGGCATCATTGTCAGCATAAGGTGCAGGTGCCATATCTTCATATTTACTCACGCCAAAAACTACCGCTATCGCGTTTTTGCGTTT
Organism: Bacteroidota bacterium; assembly: GCA_947505205.1. Lineage (GTDB taxonomy): Bacteria > Bacteroidota > Bacteroidia > Bacteroidales > F082 > CAJBPB01. Next base: position 2,740 of record CANNKD010000209.1, read on the forward strand.
GCTCAGTGAAGGTGCTACCGATCTGATATTCATTACGGTTCCGGTGTTGGCAGTAAATTTATTAGATGTGTATTCGAACACTGCGAAATTCTTTGTGAGCGATTCCAGATTGGCATTCAGGGTAACAATATTGGGCTTGGGTGGTTTTTGATTCAACTTAACAGGTAACTGGAAAGTTAACAAATCACCTTTCCCTTTGTCCTCGTGCATCTCCAACAAAATAGGAAGATTTTCTTTTGAAATAACCCGTTTGTTTGGACTGAGTGTGACAAAAATTTCACGCACTTCGCCTGGATAAAGCACACCTAATGTTCCGGAATTGTTTCGTAAGAAAATATTGTTATCAGTTGTTGAGACTGTATATTTTGTATTGTTTGATATTCCCTGACCAACATTTTGAACAACAATTTTTGCTTTCACCATTTCGCCGGCTTGCAATTGTCCATCCTCCATGATCGCAGCTGTACCTTCACCGGCATCCATGATCTCAAGTCCTGAGAAGGCGAGTTTAGCATGCTGGTATTCAAAGGTCTGTAAATTTAAAAAGGCCGGATCCATATCATAGCCATATTGCTCGCTCACTTTGATTTCGATTTTATGGTCAACAGTGATCAGTTTAATATCGGTATTAATAGGAAAAGAAACTTTACGGGCTTCACCGGGTTTTAACAAAGGAATCTGTTGCATTGTGCCGATAATCAAACTTTTATCAGGCTTATCATCCACCAGGGAAACACGCAGATCATAAGCATTTCCTTTCCCATTGTTGGTAATGGTAATCGTAATTATTGCTTTTTCCATCGCTTCCAGAATCCCATTGCCATTATCATCTGTAAATGATAATTCAGCAAAAAGATTGGGAGGTAATCCCCTGGTTGTTATGAATTTGGTTTCAGATTGTGCGATCAGCATATCAGCTCCTGGAGGTGGACTGATGATGATTTGTGATGGCTTCACACTTTTCATATTCTTAGAACTCTTGTTAAGAAGAAAATAATTGCACGCCCATGCCGCTGCACTTACACCAATGCATGATAAAGAATAGGTTCGGAGTGATTTTGCATCATCATAATAAGCTTGTGCTTTTAGAGGATCCATCTCGGTGGCATAACTATTTAGTTTAGAACTTGCCATCCTGTTGAAAGCAATTGAACCGGCAATTCCTGCATACCCAATACCACCAAAATACAGTTTATTTTCTCCTCCGAAATGCTTGTAACCTGCTCCGGGAAAAATGGTTGAATAACCATAAGCCTTTTTGTAGTTCATATCGGGTTGTCTCATAGCATGAAGAATAATGGTTATCTCTTCTTCAACCATTACCCCATCTCGAGTTGTAAACCATTTAAGTTTTTTGTCGCCAGAAGTGCTTACTTTATCCACATCACCTTCCAAAGAATTCACTATCAAGGTATCTCCATTTTCGGTAATAGCTTCAATCCAAACCATATATCTGTCAGTTGGCTTACATTTTTCAAATCCATAACTGATTTCTATCCGATCATTTACAAATTCAAAATCTTTCACAATGACTCTTTCACCTTTAACCTGCCCGAAGGTCAAGGCTATGTTTCCAAAGAGTATGGCCATAAAGAGGAAATGTTTTTTCATCTGTATCAAAATTTACATTATGCTTATTAATGAATCAGGACTTCGTTTCGAGGTCATATATTTTCCAGATAATCCGTTTGTGCCAGTATCAAAAAATAAATACATGAGCCAAAGTTAAAAGTTAATATCCAACAATTGACTAAAATCAGAGATAATTCAGCCATCTGATCTAATAAGTTTCCAATCCAATAGTGGATTAGAGTATGTATAAAACATTTTCCTTTAATCAGAACCCGGGGAGAGTGCGGATGTAAAAGTAATGAATTTTTGAAAATCAATTTGTAAAAGATTGAATTATACGAAATTTAAAACCATTTTAAACTATAATCATAAATAAAAATGCTCGTCTAAATTTACACTGAAAAACAATCTAAATACAAATTATTCCTCAAATTCTTACGCAATTACAATAATCTGATTTACAAACATTTATAAATTAAAAGAATGACACCAAATTTAGATACGCATCTCAGCGATTTTAGATACGCATCTCAGCAACTTTAGATATGCATCTCAGCAGCTTTAGATGCGCATCTAATTTAAACGCTTTCCCGTAAAGTGAAATTTTTGCTTAAATAAAAATACAAGTGGGTATAATATTCAAGGAGAATGGATGGAATAGTTTACCGAAATATGAAACTTATTGCCTTACTTAGCTTCTATCCCTTAAATTCCTACTTTTGCAGAAAATTAAACCCTATTTTATGAAAAAAGTAAGTATTCTTGTTTATACTTTATTGTATTTAACTGCTTATAATCAAGCGCAAAACGCTGATAAACAAACAGGATCAAGCCATAGCATGGTAAAAATGGCAGATACAACTGTCCATTATGCTCAGGAAAAACATTTGGCGAATATCCGTCAGTTGACTTTTGGTGGTGATAATGCAGAAGCATATTTCAGTTTCAATAGCCAAATGTTTGTGTTTCAATCAAATAATCCAGCCTGGGGACTTGATTGTGACCAAATTTTTTATACAAAGATCGATGGTGCAAAAATGGACAAGGAAATGCCAACTCGTATTAGCACAGGATTAGG
>CANNKD010000210.1 GCA_947505205.1 Bacteroidota bacterium
AAGTTGATGAAACTTGTTTAACAAACTTTTATGAAAATACATGCCATCAGCGCAGAAAAACTGACTTTTAAAAAGGTTTTCGATATTATCAATGAGGATTACCAGCTTGAGATTTCTGACGAAGCCAAAGCAAAAATCATTCATTGTCGAGAATACCTCGATAAAAAAACTACAGAAAGTGATGAACCCATTTATGGGATTACCACCGGTTTTGGTTCATTGTGTGATACCACCATTTCTATTAAAGATTTGGGAACCTTGCAAAAAAACCTTGTGATGTCGCATGCTTGCGGAACCGGCAGTCCGGTTCAAAAAGAGATCATCAAACTGATGCTTCTTTTAAAAATACAAAGTCTATCATACGGACATTCAGGGGTTCAGCTGCAAACCGTTCAGCGATTGGTCGATTTTTTTAATCTGGATATTTTACCGGTTGTTTATGAAATGGGTTCGTTGGGTGCCTCAGGCGATTTGGCTCCGTTGGCACATTTATCACTGCCGATTTTGGGTTTGGGCGAAGTGTATTTTAAAGGCGAAGTTTGTGAAACCGCAATTGTTTATGCTGAATTGGGAATGAAACCAATTGAATTACAATCGAAAGAGGGATTGGCATTGCTCAATGGCACACAATTTATGAGCGCATTGGGCGTATTTTCACTCCTGAAAACTTTCCGTTTATCGATGCTGGCAGATGTAATTTCGGCTATTTCATTGGAAGCATTTGATGGTCGTATTGAACCATTTTTTGATCAGGTTCATCAAATCAGGCATCATAAAGGACAGATTGCTACAGCTGAGCGCATACGTAAATTACTGGAAGGTAGTGAGTTAATCAATCAGCCCAAGAAACATGTTCAGGATCCGTATTCATTCCGTTGCATACCTCAGGTGCACGGCGCTTCGAAAGATTCGGTGAATTATGTGGCTTATGTGTTTAGCAATGAAATCAATGCTGTTACCGATAATCCAACTATTTTTCCAGATGAAGATTTGATTATTTCAGCTGGAAATTTTCATGGGCAGCCACTAGCGTTGGCACTTGATAATCTTGCAATTGCTGTGGCTGAATGGGGAAGCATTTCAGAAAGGCGCACTTATCAGCTTCTGCATGGAAAACGCGGATTACCTGCATTTCTGGTTGCTGAACCGGGTCTGAATTCCGGTTTTATGATCCCACAATATACGTCAGCAAGCTTGGTCAGTCAAAATAAGCAGTTGTGTACACCGTCATCTGTCGATACGATTGAATCGTCGCAAGGCCAGGAAGATCATGTGAGTATGGGCGCCAATGCTGCTACGAAAACCTTGAGGGTGGTTTATAATCTCGAGCGCATTTTGGCAATCGAACTTTTTAATGCTGCCCAGGCGCTCGATTTCCGTAAACCGGTAAAATCTTCTCCTTTTATTGAAAATTTTGTCTCTGAATATCGGAAAGAGGTTCCCTTTATCGTGCATGATGTTGTGATGTATCCTTTAATTGAAAAATCGGTTCAGTTTCTACGCAAGATTCCAATCAATATTCCTGATGCATTGATACAAGGCATTTGATAATCAGATTATTACTCTCCGAATAACATTTTATAAGGTCTTTCAATGGCTTCACTCAACTGCATCACCGAAACATATTTGCTATAGCGTTTAAGCTCTTTTGCCTCGAAAAAGATAATGATGGTTGGAAAACTGAAAACACCAAATGAAGCTGCAATATCTGTATATTTTTCAGAATCAATGAGATGTATAGTCATTGACGGAAAGTCATTTAAGATTAACTCTTCAACCTTCGGACGTAAACTTATGCAGGGTGCACACTGATTATTGAAGAAATATAGAAGCGTTGCTTGGTTATTAGTCGCCTCATTTATAATGTTTTGAAGTGAAATTTCGATGGACATAGTTGTCTGATTTAATCGCAAAAGTATGCCTAAATTGCAATCAGGCATTAAAATAAATTATAGTCATGTTGGATCTGTTTATCTTTTCACAATAAATTAAATAGTACTTTAGCCGCTAAATATATTTCGTTATTTCAAACATAAAGTATTCAAAATGAGCTTAATAATTACTGGTGCAGGAATCACAATTCACGATGTTGTGGATGTGGCACGACATGGAAAAAAAGTTTCGTTGCATTCAGATGCAATTATTCGGATAAACAAATGCCGGGCGATGCTTGAGCGGAAGATTGATGCCCATGAAATTATGTATGGCGTGAATACAGGCATCGGTGAGTTTTCTGAAGTGGTGTTGAATGATGATCAGGTGAAAGATTTTCAGAAATACCTGATTTACAACCATGCTGCCGGAATTGGAGGTGCAATGCCGTTGGAACATGTCCGCGGTGCAATGCTTGGTCGCATTAATGTGCATGCACATGGCAATTCGGGATGTAGAATTGAAATCACACAAACTCTGGTCGAAATGTTGAATAAAGGCGTGACACCTTTTGTTTGCGAAAAAGGAAGCGTCGGTGCATCCGGCGATTTAGCGCCCATGTCGCAGATTGCTTTATTAATGATGGGTGAAGGTAAAGCCTATTTTGAAGGCGAGTTATTAGAAGGAAAAGAAGCTTTGAAAAGGGCTGGAATTCCGATTCCGGGTTTGATGGCTCGTGATGGACTGGCCACTATCAACGGTTCGAATGTTTTAACTGCTATGAGTGCAATTTTTTTGCATGACACCGAAAATTTTTTGAAACAGGCCGAGATTGCCGCCGCCATGTCGCTCGAAGCATTAAAAGCAAATATGAAACCCTATGCTCCTAAAATTCACGAAGTCCGTGGCTTCAGCGGTGCCATACGAAGCGCTGCCGCTATCAGTAAAATGGTGGACGGTGGCGATTTAGCTTTGGAGAAAGTGAAAAGCAAAGTACAGGATGCTTACAGTATGCGCTCGACTCCGCAAGTAGTTGGTGCAGCGCATGATGCAATTGCCTGGGCACGGTCTCAGGTTGAAATTGAATTAAATGGCGTGGGAGATAATCCAATTTTCTTCCCTGATGAAAATATACAACTTTCGGGTGCTAATTTTCAGGGAACGCCGGTTTCACTTCCTATGGATATGGCCGGAATTGCAGTAACCATGGTCTGCGTATTATCTGAACGCCGTATGAACAGATTGAATAATCCTGCATTGAGTGTTGGTTTGCCTGCATTTTTAACAAAAGGTGCCGGTATGTTTTCCGGATTGATGTTATCGCAATATACAGCTGATATGCAGATCGTTGAACAACGAATCTTGTCTGCTCCGGCAAGCATTCAATCCATCCCGGCTGCAGCGGATCAAGAGGATTTTGTATCGATGGGAATGAATACCGCCTTGAAAAACAACCAGATACTTGATAATGCTTATGGAATATTAGGTATTGAATTGATGGCAGCAGCCCAGGCACTTGATTTCAGGGAGTATGCTTTTGGGACAGGGACAACCAAAGCCCATGAAGTAATTCGCCGTCATGTTGAATTTCTGGAGATTGACCGTCCGTTGTACAACGACCATAATGCTATGAAAGCTTTGGTGAAAAGTTGTGAGATTTTAACTGAAGTTGAAAAATCCATTGGAAGTTTGGGATAAATTTTAGTAAAGAGTAATGAGAAAGAAAAATCTGCAACTCCAAACTCCAAACTCCAAACTCCGAACTCCCCCGCCTGACCATCGGGCAGGGAACTCCAAACTCTGAACTCATTTAAAATAATCTGATTAATAAATATGTCAAACGATATCGAAATAACACCCAATCCAACGCGACCCCAGGCGCTCACTTTTTTATGTGTGGTAAGTTTTATTGGTGCCGGATTAGGCGCTGTGAGTGGTTTATTTCTGTATATGTTTCACGCTGAGGTAATTGCTACTATCAACAGTGGAGCTTACAAAGATATCGGCTTCGATATGACGGTATTTTCAAAAATCAATCGGAATTATTTCCTTTACACGGGTCTATTACAGGCAGTTGCCCTAACCGGAGTGAGAGGAATGTGGGTCCTTCGTTCACTTGGATTTCATTATTACGCTATATCACAATTACTTATGCTCATTGTTTCAACTATTTATATTTATCGGCCATCCGGTGTTTTCCCTACTTTTGATGTGATTTTTTCAAGTTTATTCATCTTATTGTATTTTCGTTTCAAAGACATCATGCACTGATATGTCAGAAATTGTAGAGAAAATAAAAAAATTCAGACCACCATTGAGTCTGCTCTTAAGATTGACTTGTGTTTTTGCCTTGGTATATTATGCTGTTTATATGGTGCTTTTTTTGGTGAGTTTATTATTTAAAGATTTCATCACTGATTTCAGCATGCAGTATATGCCCAAGGCCGAACTGAATCCTTATGAAGTTGTTCTGCTGTTGTTGGCTGGGTTTCTGATGAATGCCGGTGTTGTGACAGGTCTCATTTTCATGCTGTCAAAACGAAATATCGGCCCCTTTCTTTACAGTTTTTCTGCAACCATGATATTGATATATCAATTTATCACAAGAGAATATATATTGTCGGACAAATTTGTCGTAGAGTCATTTCTTCTTTTATTGATCATCACCCTAAGAATTTGGTTTTCTAAAGCCAGGTTAAAGATGCCCGAATCTGAATTGGATTGATCAAACAGTCTAATTGAATCTTGTAAGTTGATTTCCATTTTCCCGCCATCCTTACGAATGTCGCTCAAAAAATCTTAAATGTGTTGTTTACAAAGTTAGATTGAATACGATGATGAAAAAACTGCATTTGTAAGTTGATTAGGCGGTAAAATCGAATAGAAATTTTAAAAATATTTACAGTTTAATAACATTGAAAAGGCTTCGTAATCGTTTGCGCTGGTCAAAATTTGGAGTGAAAGGTTGATTTATGTAAGAAAAAGGTACTTTTTTAACCCGTATTTTATTTAGAAAGTTTTTTAATAGTAGATTAAAGTATTTGATAACCAGTAGTATATTAATAAATTGTTAATAAATATTAAATTTATTTTTTAGAAATATTGATATAAATTAAAGTTGTTTTTATCTTGCAGCCTTATTTAAAGCGATTTAGTAATAAAATTTTACAATTAACAAATGTTTAATCAATTCACTAACCAAACATCATCATTATGAGAAAAAGTACGATTATGTTAGTGTTCTTATTGTTAGCAGGTGTGAATTTCGCATTTGCGCAATCGAGAACCGTAACCGGCAAGGTAACCAGTTCGGAAGACGGCCTGGGTATGCCCGGCGTAACTGTTGTAGTAAAAGGTACCCATATTGGTACAGCAACAGACATCGACGGAGTATATACTATTTCGGTACTCCCAGAGCACAAAGCTCTTGTGTTTTCTTTTGTTGGTATGACCACAAAAGAAGTAGCATTAGG
>CANNKD010000211.1 GCA_947505205.1 Bacteroidota bacterium
GTTGTAACATTTCCGATAAATTGATTTGTTCCGCCAATGGCATCTACAACATCACCCGAAAGCACTTCCTGGTGTGTTTCTGTTACAAAAACTGCAACCTGGCAGTTTTCCACCACACAAGGAATACTTGTAAATGATTCAGGTACAGTGTAAATATAGGTTTTGTCAACAAAGGTTCCGGCAGTAGTTGTATTGATTTGTTCGCCCCATTGACCGGTAATCAGATCGCGAAGCATATGCATATGTTCGTAATTATTACCGGCTCCGCCACCCGTTTGAGGACCAAAAATATGATCCTGAATGAGTGCAACATTCAAAAAGTTAGTCGTTTGGGCTGCATTTGAAGTGTAATACAATTCAACATGAACCGTTAATTCACGGTTTGAAGCATTGTAACTGCTTTCGATACCAACATTCACAGGTGATTCTTGCGCCATCATTTCGTTGCAACGAGAAACCCAATCACCACGACCCAACATGGTTACGTTTCCTGAAAATAAATGACGGTTTACGGTTGCGCTTGGGTACGAATTTACGCCCGCCTGACCTGCGATTGCATTTCCCCAAGGAGTTCTGTAATCAGGTTCGCTTCCACTCGGAACAGCAAAACTTCCTTGGTGGATGGCAATGGCAACAGCCCGACCGGGGTTATTGTCAAGAATTGATTGTGCAATCACATGTCCTTCGGGACAATACACACAGTGAATTCCGGTGAATTCTTCTAAAACAGCATTTTTGAGTTGCACCTCTGTCGAGACAAGAGTTTGTGCAGCAAGTCCGAGGCCAATAAATAATAACATTAAGAGTAAAAATAGATTTTTCATTTAGGGATAATTATTTGATATTTAATAAATTGAAATTTTAATATTGTAGGTAAAAAGTCTTACAAGCAAGGAGCAAACGTACAAATTAAAATTGAATTTCTTCTGTGCATTTTGCTGTTGAAATCGCTTTAATTTGTTTAAATAAACGAGGTTGAAGTTGAATTGCAATTTATAAAACCTCAATCACCAAACCTTTTAAATATGATCCTTCGGGATGAAAAATATTCACCGGATGATCGGCGGGTTGCGATAAACGATTTAAAACCCTGACTTTTCGTTTAGCATCGATGGCTGCAGCCATCACCACACTTTGGAAAGAAGCCAGATCAACTGCTTGCGAGCAACTGAAAGTGAAAAGCAGTCCACCAGAAGCTATCTTACTGATTGCCTGATAATTCAGGAACTTATAACCTAACAATCCTTTATGTCTGCTGTGATGATTTTTTGCAAAAGCCGGCGGATCCAAAACGATGATATCGAATTCATTTTCAGGCATTTCTTCAAGAAATCGCTTTGCATCAATGGTAATTGAGCTGTGTTTCGAATCGTCGAATCCATTTAAAATTACATTCTGATTGCATAAATCAATGGCATTTTGCGAACTGTCAACCGAAATAACCTGACGTGCGCCACCAAGTAAAGCAGCCACAGAAAATCCACCGCTATAACTAAAAGTGTTTAAAACCTTTTTGCCCGATGACAATGTTTTAAGCAATAGTCTGTTTTCACGCTGATCGATGAAAAAGCCTGTTTTTTGACCTTTCACTACATCAATTTTAAATTTCATTTTATTTTCTAAAATGATCAGTTCTTCCTGAATTCCAATTAGATATCCATCGTTGGTAAGGTCGGGGCTGACGCTGGCTAATGCTTTAGCACTTTTCCAATAAATACAATCAATGTTTTTCTTCATCACATTTTGCAAGGCAAGTTTGATAGCATCAATCTGCAAAGCCATACCGGTTGTTTGCGTCTGAATCACAGCCGTTTTATCGTAAATGTCAACAATCAATCCTGGTAAACCATCACCTTCGGAATGCACCAATCTGTATGCATTTGTGTGTTTGTTTCCGATTAGATTCAGCTGTTTTCTCAATTCGACAGCGCTGGCAAGTTTTTCAATCCAGAATGAATTGTCGATCAAACGCACATCAAAACTTAAAATTTTAACCGCAATGGTATCTTTTTCGTAAAAGCCTATTCCGAGAATATTACCTTGTATATCAGCTATTTGTACAATAGATCCGCTTTCAAGATTCTTGGGTAATTGTTTGATGGCGCCCGAAAAAATCCATGGGTGAAAGCGTTTGATGGCTTCATCTTTCCCTTTTAGCAGCGTGATGATCGGATATGAAATCTCATTTTTTTGCATCCGGCAAAGGTAGTGTGATTAAGGGAAATATCTGTTAATGTTCTTACTTTCAAACAATATTTTCAAAATATTCCGTTAATGATATTGAATTTATCTAATTTTACAATTCAATTTAATACTTAATACGATGAAAAAAATTGTTTCATTTGCTTTGTTTGTTTCGGTGATTGTTGTGTTGTCTATGTCAACAGGATGTACGAAAAAATACAAAGTCGAGATTGAAAGATTAAATGCTGTTGCCGATAGTTTGAAAAATGTTGGGCACGAAAAGGACAATGTAACCATGGCCTATGTGAGTGGATTTAACTCGATTCAATCGAACCTCGAACTGATAAAACAGAAAGAGAAAATTATTTCTGAGGAAGCATCAGGGAGTTTGGAGGAACGAAAAAGCTATGAAGCACAGATAAATAGCGATATCGCTGCGATTAATGAATTGCTTCAGAAAAACAAGCAACTTGTTGAAAGTCTGCGTGCTCAATTGAAATCTTCAGGTAAGAAAAATGCTGAACTGCAGAAAATGATTGATAATCTTACAGCTGTGATTGAAACAAAAGATGCTGAGATTGCCGCTTTAAAAGATGAACTCACCAAAAAGAATTTTCAGATTAATGATCTTGAATCTAATTTAACGAAAGCTGGTGAAGTAAATAAAGAAAAAACAGCTGAAATTGAAGCGCAAATTATCGAAAAGAATACGGTTTACTATATCATTGGTGACCGTAAATCGTTGACTGAAAAGAATATAATCACCAAGGATGGTGGCTTTGTTGGAATCGGTAAAACCCGCAAGGTAAGCGCTGATTTCGATAAATCTCAGTTTACCCAAGTTGATTTACGCGAACTGAAATCATTACCGGTTTTCAGTAAAAAACCAAAGCTTTTAAGCGTTCACCCAACCGGAAGTTATGAATTTGTTGGCGCAAAGACCATCGACAGTTTGAAAATTATTCATCCTGACGATTTCTGGAGTGCATCAAAATATCTTGTTTTAATGATCGATTAATAGATTGAAAATCAATATAAAAAAAGCATCTGAATTTATTTCAGATGCTTTTTTTGTGTTATAATCTAAGATGTTAATTCACAGAATCATATCCTAAAGTTCAGACCACTGATATTTTCTATCTTTGCTCACGTTTTCAAAACATAATCTTCACTGAAAATCCAATTAACTAACGATGGAGCAACAAAAGAAAACTTTATTTGAGGAGTTTCCTGAAATCAAAACACAAGAGTGGGAAGCGCTGATTCGACGCGATTTAAAAGGAGCTGACTACGATAAAAGATTGAATTGGAAAACCAATGAAGGGTTTGTGGTGAAACCCTATTATCGTTCAGAAGATCTGAATGACATAAGCTGGATAAAGTCGTTACCCGGGAATTTCCCTTTTGTAAGAGGGAATAAGGCTGCTGGTAACAGCTGGCTTGTGAGACAAGATATCCGGGTTGATGATATTAATTTGGCAAATGAAAAAGCACTTGAAATATTAATGAAAGGTGTGGATTCTATTGGGTTTGTGCTTGATAATAATACTGAATACGGTCAGGATGAAATAGAGAATCTCTTAAAGAGTATCCGGGCTGATATCGCTGAGTTGAATTTTCTTGGATCGTCACGGCCAAAGTCTATTGTCGATATCTTGATGGCATTGGTTAATAAGCACAACCGTTCTTACGAAAAAATCACAGGATCAGTTGATTACGATCCGCTTACGCAATATTTAAAAGAAGGAATTTGGAATGATTCATTAGATGAAGATATGGAACTTGCAGTTTCATTGATAAAGTCATCATCAAAATTACCAAATTTCAAAGTTATCGGGGTGAATGGAAGTATTTTCACGAATGCCGCTGCCACCATTGTTCAGGAAATCGCATTTACTTTATCGATGGGCGCTGAATATCTCACACAATTGACCTCAAAAGGTCTGTTTGCTGATGATATTGCACCCAAAATGAAATTTAATCTGGCTGTCGGTTCCAATTATTTCATGGAGATTGCAAAGATCAGAGTCTATCGATTGTTGTGGGCTCAAATCGTGAATGTCTATGGAATTGATGATGTTGACCATTGTAAAATGGACATTCATGCAACAAATACAACCTGGAATTTAACTTTATACGACCCTTATGTTAATCTGTTGAGGACAACAACCGGAAGCATGTCTGCGATTTTAGGAGGCGTGGATTCTTTGACAATTCTTCCATTTAATGCAGCGTTTGAATCTGCAACCGAGTTTTCTGAACGGGTAGCCCGGAATCAGCAATTGGTTATCATGGAGGAATCGTATTTCGATAAAATTTCAGATCCGGCAGCGGGCTCATATTATATTGAAAATCTTACCAAATCACTCATAGAGGAAAGCTGGAGAGTGTTTCTGGATATTCAGGAAGAAGGTGGATTTATCGCTTCTCTTAAAAAAGGGAGCATCCAGAAGGCAATCCGGAAGAGTGCAGAATCGCGTGAAGCAGATATTGTAAATCGGCGTGAAGTATTATTGGGAACAAATCAGTATCCGGATTTTAAGGAAGTACAGACTTCCGATTTGGGCTATTGGGTTTTCGCCGAAGAGGATAAAACTGTTGAAAACGCAGAAATTGAGACGATTAAAACATTCCGTGGTGCTCAATCTTTCGAACGATTGCGTTACAAAACCGATATTTTCAGTAAAACAGCCAATCGGCCAAAGGCATGGATGTTTACATTTGGTAATTTGGTGATGCGAAAAGCCAGAGCAAATTTTGCATGTAATTTTTTCGCCTGTGGTGGTTTCGAAATAATTGATAATCCCGGTTTTGAAACAATTGAACAAGGAATCGCTGCTGCCATTAACGAAAAACCTGAAATAGTTGTCATTTGCGGCTCCGATGAAGATTATACTCTTCAGGCAATTGCGATATTCGAAGCCTTGAAAAATGAAACCATCGTTGTGCTTGCAGGCTATCCAAAAGAAATTGTTGAACACTTACAATCAGCTGGCATGAAGTATTTTATTCACACGAAATCGAATGTATTGGCAACGCTCGACGACATCCAGAAACAGCTTGGAATTGCCTGAAAAATAATGCATAAAGAAATGAAAC
>CANNKD010000212.1 GCA_947505205.1 Bacteroidota bacterium
GGAGAGCTGGTATTAACGATAAGAAGGTTATAGGATCATTTATGCTGCGACGTAAATAACAACATGAGCATAATCAATTTAGTTTTTTTACCCTCAACTTCAGGAATCAAAACCGGAACCAGCTATCCTTATGGGGAGTTTGTGTATGACGCCAATGGCAATCTCACCCATGACGAGGATCGTAATATTGCTATCACATATAGCAGTTGGAACAATTTACCCACTTCCATTGTTTTCGTTGAAGGGCACATTGATAATTACTATGGGCGCAATGGCTACAAAATTGGTAAAAAGTCGTATGATCGTCACAACAGGCTCATACTTGATGAGCAGTATTTAGGCGATTTGGTCATCTCATCAGGTTTACCACAGCGTATTTTGCATGCGGATGGCTATGTTTCATTAGACAGCCGCCTTCAACCCACCTATTACTACCATCTGAAAGACCATTTAGGCAATGTTCGTGCTGTAGTATCACCCGGTGCCAACAATACCACTTTAATAAACCAAACTAATGAGTATTATGCGTTTGGTATGGTTTACACAAAAACCGGCGGTTCGCTTCTCGATGTTATCAAACCCAACAAGTATAAATACAATGGCAAGGAAGAACAGGAAATGCCCGGCAAGTGGTTGGATTATGGGGCAAGGTTTTATGATACGCAGTTGGGGAGGTGGCATTCGGTTGACCCGTTTGCGGAAAAGTACAGAAGGTGGTCTCCATATAATTATGCAGTTAACAACCCCATTAGATTTATCGATCCTGATGGGATGGATATTTGGGATCAAATCCTTGGAGTAGCAGTCAGTGTTACAACAAACCTGAGTAATCCAATTGTTAGTTTTGCTCTGCGAGATGGAGTTGCGAACAGCAGCATTATTTCAAGTACTGATGATTATAATAGTGGTCTTGATAAAGGTGATAAAGCTAGTTTAGTAGCTGGGGCTTTCATGGCGGCTGATGGATCAAGAAATGTTGTTTCAGGTTTGTCTGTAGCAACTGTTACAGGCCCAGCTGGATTAACAGTGGCAGCTACCGGGGTTGTAGAAGTTGCTGTGGGGGCTACCCTATCAACAAATGCTGCAGCAAATTTGGCAGTCGGAAACAACTATGGGAGCAATAAGGGGCCAAAAAATTTAGTTGAAGAAGCAAAGCAATCTCAAGCAAAAAAGGAGGCTGCTACTGAAAGACAAACTAATAGAGAGGCTCAAACTGAAAGAGGGAATAGTAGAACTGGAAATAGTAATCAAGGGACGAGAGGTAGTCATAGCTCTGCAAAAGGCGGGGATAAAGGTGATAAGCATCCCAATGCAGAAGCAAGAAGGGCTAGAGAACAACGAAAAGCAGACGAGAAGAAGAATAAGTAAATTAAAAAATTGACCTACTGTGAAAACTGTCGTTGATAAAAATAAAGTATTGCAAGAGTATCGGGAGATTTATTTTGAAGATACTTCTATAGCGAGATTGTTAATTAAAAAATTGGATTTTAAGGACGATCCATATTTGTTGTCAGAAATTGCATTATCATATTTTGATGAAAACAAGTTAAGGTTAGCTGAAAGGTATATTTTAAAGGCCTTTTCTATTGACTATTTAAATTCGGATGTATTATGGGTTCTTGGACTAGTAAAATGGGATTATGGTCAAATTGACAATGCTATTTTTTGTTTTAAAGAAATTATTAGAATTGGAACTCGAAGAATTAGTAAATGTGGTTATAATAAAACATTTGATGTTTCATTAGCTCAAATTAATGATAGTAAATTCCAGTTATATAGACTATTAAAAGATTCTAATCCTCCAGTAGCTAAAAGATATCTGAAAGAATATGAAAAGGGTATAGCAAAAGGAATTTTTACAAAAATGGATTCCTACTATGAACAAACACTACTTAATAATAAATAAAACCGTATGATGAAAAATATATTAAATTCAGCAACTTCAAAAGTTAGTGCGAAAAAAACTCCTCGCTCACGGCAGTCAATAGCTGCGACTCAATCGGAAACCTGATTACTGATGTTGACCGGAATATGACCATACAGTATGACCGAAATAATTTACATTTGAATATCAAATTTGATGGTGGACGCATTCAGAACGCTTATCATGCTGACGGGGTTAAAACGAGTAAGATTGTATATGACCGCGATGACCGCCAGACGCTGAGGGAAAGTTACTACAGTGATCTGGTACTTAACTTTGGAATACCCGTACGCATCCTCCATGCAGATGGTGTAATTGAACTCAACAGCACATTTCAACCCACTTATTATTATCATTTGAAGGATCATTTGGGTAATGTTCGGGCGGTAGTTTCACCAGGTTTAAACAATGCCACCACAATAAACCAAACTAATGAGTATTACCCATTTGGGATGTCTTATACCAAATCGGCCAGCTCTTTGCTTAACCCGCTTTTACCAAACAAATACAAATACAACGGCAAGGAAGAACAGGAAATGCCCGGCAAGTGGTTGGATTATGGGGCAAGGTTTTTGGATGTGCAACTGGGGAGGTGGAATAGCGTGGATCCGTTGGCGGAAAAAGGAAGGCGTTGGAGTCCTTATACTTATGCACTGGATAATCCAATAAGGTATATTGATCCGGATGGGATGTGGGCGGATGATTATAAATTTCAAATTTCTGGAAAAATTTCAACTGGAAAGGTAGGAGTTGCGGTTAAAATTGAAGGTGTTGGAATTGGAGGTAATTATAACTTAGGTGGAGGTGAAATACAAGTAAATATCTACTTAACGTATGATACAGAGTCCAAAATGCCCGGTATTGGCATTTCATATTCAAATAGTTTAGTTGAAGAAGGATCATACGATGCAACAATTGGTCCTTTCAATGGTGGAGTTGAATCAAAAAAGGAAATTACCTCATTAGATTTAAATACATCTGATGGTTTTACAAGCACATCTGATAATAAATATAAAAAAACAGAGAGTGGTGGTGTATACATTTTTGGGACTGAGGGTACAGAAGGTGAGGATTCAAAGATTCTATTTGATGGAAATGCTGAAGTAAATGCTGCATTGGTAGGAGTTAGTTTGGATTTAAGATTAGAAAAAACAGAAACTAAACCTGATCAGGTAAAACCAGATATTGAATTACAACCAATTATTCAATAAAAAGAAAAAGAACTTTAACTCGATACTGAAAAGCTATGAAAAGAAAATTTCTAATATTTTGTTTAATTGCCAATTTGACAATACTATTTGTTTTAATTATCAATTTGTTGTCAATTGTTCTTGGATTAGAGTCTGTTATTGAATTAATTAACAGTAAGCAATTTATAAACTTTAGAATGATATTAGGGCTATTTACTCTCGTTTTATGGATTTTCAATTTATTTCTTTGGTCCAAGAAAGATAAAGTGCTCAAACGGTTTATTCCACTATTTTTTTTGATTGGCATTTATAGCCCTTTTTATTTTATTAAAGCACTAAATAATAAATGGATATAATTTCAGCAACTATGATACTCCCCAAAAATCGGACAGATAATTAAGATAAAGTATTAACTTTAAATCATTCAACTATTCATTCTGACAACGAGAAGAAGATTCAGTAAAGAATTCAAGACCAAAGTGGTACTTCGATTGAAATTTAGGTTCAAAATAATATACCTTAAAATAAATCCATCAAAAATTAGACATTAATAATAGTATTTATTTACATTTGTAATAAAATACTATTATGGTTTCCATTGTCATTCCCACCCACACTTTTATCAGGAAATATGTTGTTCATCATTCAAATACGCATGATGGGGTTATTCATGTTTCGTCCACAGACTGCTGGGGGATCATGATGCTCAAAATACTTCAGAAGAAAGCTTCATGGGAGCCAAACCTGAAACTCAAGTATGAAGACAATATCACCATCAAAATATCTGAGTTTTTTTATTCGAAAACAGGTTTCTATCTTTCAAAACAGAATATCACTTTCTTCAATACTTTCCTGCAAAGTCAACTTGAGGATGCCCTGTTTTACCATATCACTACCAATAAAACAGGTCCGCATAAAACCGTTATTGAGAAGGAAATACAATCCTATCTCTCACTTTTTGGTATTAATGAGAATGATAAATCATTAGATTCACTTCTTCGGGCATATTCGCGCTGGAAGAAGGATCATAAATATTTGATAATCAATCAATAAAAAAGATTGGATATTATTGTCCTGATTTTATGAATTCATAATTTGCAGAATTACAGTTCTTTTGAATGCTTTTCGTGAGATAATTGTCCTTCTGCCTGTGTCAGTCCTTTTTTATTGATTTGTTGTTTGGACAGTCCTTGTTTTTAGCTTCCATTTTTCATCATTTTGTTTCATGAAAGATTTTATCGCTAATCCGGTTGACAGTATGGGAGGCATTGCCTGGTTTAACTTCTTTGAATGCAGTCAGGTCAATAACCTGAACCTCCATTTCAACAATACCATCACCAACGGTCCAAGCCTGAGCGGATCGTTGTTTAAAGGAATCGTGAACCCCGATTCCAGACTTCTGATTGTTGCCAATACAGATGAACATGGATATTATTTCACAAGCACTGTTGAGGGCACGGTAGCTGTTTCAAAAGAAATAAGTCTGTTATTCAATGAGATGACAGGCAGAGATTTTATGCTTATCATCAGTGATGCAGACTCCCTGCAGTATCTTCTCGGTAAACCGGATGAACCGCTCTCATTCGTTTGGGAGATGGACAGCGGCACTGCTTCGGGCATCAAACAGATCCGCTATTCCTTCACAGGAAAACAACGCAAACACCCACCTGTTTATACTGTTGCCGGTTCTATGTCTGCTTTGAGTGAATTGATTCAGGTAAAAGAAATGGCACTTTCAGAATCCTATACCATCACCAATACCATTACCATGGATGCAGACGGTATCATTTTGAATGCGCATATTCTCTGGGCTGACAATGTGATTGGGACGATCACACAGGTAACGAAGGATGCTTTCGGCATCACTTCCATGAAACTTGACCGCCCTGAAGGAAAATATGTTGTGATCTCCATCAGCAGGGATGAAAACGGTAATATTCTGTTGAAAACTGTTTCAGCGGTAGGATTTTAAGATGCTGTTACCACTTAACGATCTTTTTTGAAGCCTTAAAATCTTTCCATTCCGCCTTGCTTTTCGTCCTTCCTTTTGGATGCTGTGTCAATTATCATTGCATCATGAATTATAGTTTGCTTCAGCTTTTACATTCAGGCACCTGGAGTGTCGATCTGAACACTTTCATGCA
>CANNKD010000213.1 GCA_947505205.1 Bacteroidota bacterium
ATTGTTTGATCTCTCCAGTTTTTAAAACACCAATTTTTATCACCGAATAATTGCGGTTTTCCCAACGTGGATCAGGTTGATACTCGTTCCAAACTACCAAGCTGTCGGTTGCTGATAAACTTGTTGCAATAATAGAACCAGGATTGAAGAGAAAAGTTTCTTTATTATTCTCAATTTTTACAATTCTTGTTCTGTGATCCATCGATGTTTTGACGCTGACAATGCTTCCGTCGGAAAGCGTTTGAGGAAAATGGTAGCTGGTATAATGTTTGGAAGTTGGTGTTAATAGCTCGTATTCAGAGTATTGTAATGAATCAAAATCCTTTTTCCAGGAATCGTATAAATCAAACATGGTTTCTTTATACAGGTTATTTTTTCCGGAGCCGGTGTTTTTTTTCAATCCAATTGTGAACGGGAAGATTGCGTAAGGTTTGTTTGCTGCAAAGTCAAGCGGTTTTTCCCAAACCATAGCGCCATATTTTACTTTGTTGTGTGCAACTATCTGATAGCCCAATTCATACACATTTGGCGTATAATCTTTATAGGAGCCAAAATAAGCTTTGTCATAAACATAATATCCTTTTTCGATCAATTGTGCACGTAAACCGGCTTCAAACAGTGGCGATCGACCACGTCCGCTTTTGCTCATGGCGGTTTCATTGGCCACGGCATCGCCTTCAATAAACCAGTTCGGGATAAAGAGTCCAAAGGCTGCGATGGTTCCCTGCTGTCCAAAAATCGTTGATACTACCTTTCCAAAACCAGTGTTTAGCTTACTGATTTGAGCAATATGACGGAGTTCATGCACTGCAAGTTGTTTATACCATTCCTGAGCGTAGCCATCCTGTGGAGGTGTGTTGAAAAACTCTGCCCGCCGCGGTGCCCAGGCAACCATGGCATTCGAAATGATGCTGTTCGTATGTAAAATAATATCTGTTTTAACTGTCCTTGAACTGATATCAAATAAACTTGCTTTAAAAGTTGTATCGAGCAGATTGGCAAGCTTTTGCGCGTTGAAATAATTGCTTTCCGGAAAAATTATTCTGAAATATTTGGTATTTATTTGCTTCCATTTTATCGACGATGGATCTTGCCCCGTTGCATAATATTGGGCATGAATATTACTTAATGTAAACAGCACGAAAAGTAACAGAAATACATTTTTCCTCATAGAACTAATCACTAAATGGTTTGAAAAATTTCCATGGAATTCCTTCAGGTGGTGGCGACTGAATATGGATCATCTCCTTTTTTACAGGATGTTCAAAAGTAATTTTCCAGGCATGCAGGCAGATGGATGCATCCGCATTTGAGCGGTCATAACCATATTTTACATCGCCTTTTATCGGACAGCCGATTGCCGAAAGTTGCGCTCTTATCTGATGATGACGACCTGTAAGTAATTCTATTTCAAGTAAATGAAAATTATCTGACGAAGCAAGTAAGCGATATTTTAATCGTGCAAGTTTAGCGCCTTTTTGATCAGCACGCACAACAAAAGATTTGTTCTTTTCTTCATTTTTCAATAAAAAATCCTCCAATAAATCTTCGTCTTTTTCTGGACGGTTTTTTACGATTGCCAGATAGTTTTTAGCAAAATCACGGTCTTTTATCATCACTGTCATTCGCGACAAAGCTTTGCTGGTTTTGGCGAAAACAACCGCGCCACTCACGGGCCGATCGATGCGGTGAACCAAGCCTGCAAATACTTCACCGGGCTTCTCATATTTTACTTTGATATACGATTTTACGTCGTCTAACAAACTCACATCGCCCGTTTTATCGCCTTGTACAATTTCCGAAGGCAATTTGTTTACAATAAGTAAATGATTGTCCTCGAATAAGATACGTGATGAAATATCGGCCATAAAACTAATATTGCTCGCGCTTGTTGGGGAAATCTGACGATTTAACATCGGCAATGTAACATCCAACTGATCCTTTAATCTCTTCATACAGATTATGATAGCGGCGCAAAAAACGCGGCGAAAATGATTGGTTGATACCCAACATATCGTGTAACACCAAAACTTGTCCATCGCAGCCTGCACCTGCACCAATTCCAATTGTAGGGATTCTGACAGATTGTGTTACCTCAGAAGCTAATTGTGAAGGAATTTTTTCCAACACAATGCCGAAACAACCGGCCTGCTCAAGTATTTTTGCATCGCGGCGAAGTTTTTCAGCTTCTTTCTCTTCGGTGGCGCGCACCACATACGTTCCGAATTTATTGATGCTTTGGGGTGTTAATCCTAAATGACCTAATATTGGGATTCCGGCACTCAAAATACGGTTGATCGACTCCACAATTTCTTCACCACCTTCAAGTTTTACAGCATTGGCACCCGTTTCTTTCATGATTCGGATGGCCGAATGCAAGGCTTCCTTCGAATCACCCTGATAGGTTCCAAAAGGCATATCAACCACCACTAACGAACGGTTCACTGCACGCATTACCCCCGAAGCGTGGTAAATCATTTCGTTTAGCGTGATGGGCAAGGTTGTTTTGTGGCCAGCCATCACATTCGATGCGCTGTCGCCAACCAGAATTACATCAATGCCTGATTCGTCTAAAATTTTGGCCATTGAATAATCATAGGCCGTGAGCATGGCAATTTTTTCACCTTTTAACTTCATTTCCTGAAGTACGTGGGTTGTTATCTTTGGGATGTCTTGAGATAAATACATGGTTTACAGATAAATTGATGATTTGTATTGTTGCAAAGGTAACGCAATAAAATGCTTTCTTACAAATCCGAATAAAATGTATAAAAAGACTCAAATGCTGGTTCGCCAAAAAGCCGTACTTTTGAAATCTATTTGTCAATTTTATGAAAAAGATTCTTCTCCCTGTTATTCTAATTGTAGGTTTATTATTCATTTCTTGTAGTACAGAAGTGGATAATTACGCTGATTATAAAGATATTACGGTCGTTTATGGCTTGCTTGAAACCAGTGCGGACACAACATTTGTAAAAATTACAAAAGCATACCTTGGACCTGGAAACGCTTTGCTTTTTGCTCAAATACCTGATTCGAGCAATTACCCCGGAAAATTAAATGTGTATTTAATAGGGAAAAAGAATGGCGTTGAGTTACCAAAAATCGCACTTGATACCATTACTATTCACAACAAAAAGGCCGGAGATTCTATCTTTTATTACCCTGATCAGTTATTGTATTATACCAACGCACACATCGATCAGGCAGCAACTTACACACTAAACATCGAAAAACCGACATCGACGGTTACATCTGTAACAAAAGTAGTTCAGAACTTTCAGGTTGTTTATCCCCCCAATAGAATCAATTTTGCAGCCACAACGGCTTCTCAAATTAAATGGAATACCGGTATAAACGGAAGAAGATATGATATCGTTTTGCATTTCAATTACAAAGAATTGCAGCCTGGAAATCCGGATACACTTGATAAAGTGATGGTTTGGGGAATGGGAACGCGTAAATCGACAGATCTGAATGGTGGAGAAGAACTTCAGGTTTCGTATAATGGGGAAGAATTTTATACCCGACTCGGTCAGGAACTCGAAAACATTTTGAATGTGAAACGATGGGCAGGAAAAGTAGATGTGCTTATTTCGTGTGGCGGTGATGAACTTAGTACCTATATTGATGTGAACAAACCGAGTAATAGTGTCGTTCAAGAAGTTCCTAAATTCACCAATATTGATGAAGGCTTTGGAATATTTTCATCACGGCTGAACATGGTAAGATCTTATCCTTTGACCGTTCAAAGCGAAATCAAACTAGTAGAAGAACATGATTGGGGATTTGTTTTGAGTCAAAAATAAATCAATATCAAATAATTTTGGTTTGTTCAGCGAGGCTTTTTGGCTAGTTGTTACTTTTTCGAAAATACGTAATTGTCTGAATCTACAAAGTGGAACAATCCGATAACTATACTGAAATTTTAAGCAGAAGCGAAGGACTTTACAAGGAGAAAGGTAGTAAATTCATTGCAATCGCCTTTCCTGTTCATTCGGAAGAAGAGGTTAAGCAACGACTCATTGCAATCAAAAAAGAATTTTACGACGCTCGTCATCATTGTTATGCTTATATCCTGAATCCGGATAAATCTGTGTCAAAATCGAATGATGATGGAGAACCTTCGGGAACTGCAGGTAAACCAATATTAAATCAACTTTTATCTAAAAATGTTACCAATGCCTGTGTTGTGGTTGTCAGGTATTTTGGCGGCGTCAAATTGGGAGTAAGTGGATTAATCACTGCCTATAAAACAGCTTCGAAGGAAGCGTTGGATACCGCTATTTTAATTCAACATACAGTAAATGAGGTGTTTGCATTGGAGTTTAACTATCCATTACTGAATGAAGTGATGCGTTTAATTAAAGATGAAAACCTCGAAATTCAGAAACAGAAATTTGAGATTTCATGTCATCTCGAAATTTTTATCAGAAAAAATGACAGTGAAAAAATCTCAAATAAATTTAAAAATATGTATGGTGTTACCGTTACTCATGTAGAAAATGCTAACAGTGAATGAGTTAATATATGTTAATTTCAAAAAAGCATTTTTTCTCCTAATTAAATCAAAAAAACAATAAAATCAAGTGAATTTTTTTTTTTTTTTTAACTTTTTTCGGTTGATATTTGTTGAAAAATAAATGGAACCCTAAATCTGCTTGTTTTAGGGTTGCAACCCGAAAAATTTAGTTGTTAAGCTTTTTTTTAACTGATTGATTGATAAAATAGTATGAAAAAAATGTACGTTGAAGTTTGGGAAAAATGTTTGGTTGTCATAAAAGACAATGTGCATAGTCAGAGTTTCAAAACCTGGTTTGAGCCGATAGTCCCGATAAAACTTGAAAACAACGTATTGACAATTCAGGTTCCGAGTCAGTTTTTCTACGAATGGCTTGAAGAGCATTTTATCAGTTTGTTAAAAAAAACCATCAAAAAGGAATTGGGATCTGACGGTCGTCTCGAGTATAGTATTATCATGGATAGTTCATACGAAACAAACAGCCCTTTTTCGGTTCTTTATCCTACCTCAAACAGCAGAGCAACAAAAAACCCTTTGGTATCTATGCCTTTAGATCTGAACAGAGGAACAACGAAAGATATTCCAAATCCATTCATTATTCCAGGTTTAAAAAAGATTCGTGTTGAATCGCAATTGGTTGAAGGTTATTCATTTGAAAATTTTATTGAAGGCGATTGTAATCGTTTGGCACGTTCTGCTGGTTATGCGGTGG
>CANNKD010000214.1 GCA_947505205.1 Bacteroidota bacterium
AAGAAATTCTGTACACCAAATGCCTTACTTACACTTGCTGAGTATATTATGGATTATGCAACTGAACAAACGGCCATAAAAGGATGGATTTTGATTAACCGTAATTTATCGGAGATGGAAGAAGACACTTATAAAACTGAAGTAATACATCGTCTGGAAAGAATAAAAAACGGTGAGCACGATTTATATTTTTAATGATTCCTTTAAATTGCAGATAATTGCTAAACATATTTATAGTAAAAAACACACTTCGGTCTTCGATCTTTCGACTTCCGACCAAATTAACCCAAGAAACATGTCAAAAGGAAAAGACCTCAAACCACATATAGGCATCTTTGGCCGGCGCAATAATGGCAAAAGCTCCATTATTAACTACATTGTGAATCAGGATGTTGCGATCGTTTCCGAACAGGCAGGCACAACCACAGATCCGGTTAAAAAATCGATCGAAATATTTGGAATTGGTCCTGTAATCATCATCGATACCGCCGGTATTGATGACAATGGCGAGTTAGGCGAAAAACGTGTACAGAAAACACTTGAAGTTATTAAGACGATTGATTGTGCCATTTTGGTTATTGTAAACAATGAATTTGGTTTCTATGAAAAGCAACTGACCATGCAATTCCGCGAGTATGGAGTTCCATATTTTATTCTACACAATAAAGCTGATATTCATCCGGTTGATGATATTTTCATAGAAAAAATTAGGGATTTCAGTCAAGCAACGGTGATTGACTTCAGCGTGAATCAACCCGAACGTCTTGATGTTTTGATAGAAACACTGAAACATACCATTCCCAAAACAGTTTACCAAAAACAATCGCTGCTTGGCGGAATCATTCAGGCAAATCAGGTCGTTTTACTCGTTACCCCAATAGATTCTGAAGCACCAGAGGGCCGTATGATTTTGCCGCAAGTGATGGCCATCCGCGATGTACTTGATAATGATTGTATTTGTATCGTATTGAAAGAAAGCAATTTACAACAATATTTCAATAAAAAAATGCCAATACCGAATTTGGTGATAACCGATAGTCAGGCATTCAAATACGTAAATAGTGTTGTTCCGGCAAATGTTCCACTTACCAGCTTCAGTATTGTTTTTGCGCATTTGCGTGGCGATTTTCAGAATTATCTGAAAGGAACAAAGGGAATATCCAATTTGCAGGATGACGACCGTGTTTTAATACTTGAATCGTGTACGCATCAGGTTAGTTGTGAAGATATCGGGCGACATAAACTCCCGAAATGGATCACCGAATTTACCGGAAAAAACCCCCATTTCGATGTTGTTTCAGGACTAAATCAAGTTGCTGATATGAGTTCGTATAAGCTTGTGATTCAATGCGGTGGATGCATGGCTACAAAAAAGCAACTGATAAATAGGTTAAAACCTGCCGCAATGGCCAATATCCCTGTGACCAATTATGGACTTGCAATTGCTTACATAAATGGTATTTTCGAACGCGTTACTGAACCCTTTGAAAAGTGAAAAGTTTTAAATGAAAAATTCAAAATTCAAAGTTTAAATTTCAAGAGTATCATCATTCAATAAAGGTACATATAAGTGATAGTATTTATGTTAGAAACAATATCTCAAATACTTCAAAAAGAAACATTTACAAAAAACGATCTTATTACATTACTTTCGGTAAAGTCACCTGAAGCAATGCAAGTAATTTTGGATAAAGCTTATCAGGTGAAAAGCGAAATGGTTGGTCGAAAAGTATATTTACGGGGATTGATTGAACTCTCGAATATTTGTTCGAAAAACTGTTTTTACTGCGGAATCCGGATGTCGAATACAAAAGTAGAACGCTACACACTTTCAAAAGAGGAAGTTGTTGAAGCGGCTACATTTGCCTGGAAACAGGGTTTTGGATCCATTGTGATACAAACAGGCGAACAGAAAAGCAACATTTTTACACAATTCGTTGAAGAATTATTACTGGAAATTCATTCAAAAACCAACAATGAACTTACGATAACGCTTTCGTGTGGCGAACAGTCGTTGGAGGTTTACAAAAGCTGGAGAAAAGCCGGTGCACAACGCTTTTTGTTGCGTATAGAAACTACCAACCATGAATTATATTATCAAATTCATCCAAAAGATGAAAACCATTCTTTTGAAAAGAGGATTGAAGCAATCAAAAATCTGCAATCAGCCGGATTTCAGGTCGGAACCGGAGTTATGATTGGTCTTCCTAATCAAAGTATCGAAGATTTGGCAAATGATTTGATATTTTTCAAAGCAATGGAAATCGATATGATTGGGATGGGACCGTATCTCGAACATTCTGACACTCCTTTGTCTTCTGAAAAAGCATTGCTTTGGCCTGTTGATGAGCGTTTTAAAATTAGTTTACTGATGATTGCCCTGGCACGAATAAGCATGCCCGACATCAATATTGCGTCATCAACCGCCCTTGAAACAATTGATTTATTTGGACGTCAAAAAGGATTGTTAGCCGGTGCCAATGTGGTAATGCCCAATCTGACACCGGTTCCAAGTCGGGTGAAATACCAACTTTACAATAACAAACCCAATCTGGATAAAAATGCCACTCTAAGTGTAGTTTCATTACAGAAAATCATAACTGAAATCGGCGAAGAAATTGCTTTCAACGAAGCAGGCAATTCGCTTCATTTTTCGAATCGGCAAGCATAATTTAAATGCCGATTAGTCGCTCTGCACGACCTAACCTTTTTACAAAAATGATTCCAATGGTTAAAACTTCACATGGGGGTTGTTTTTTCAATTTTCCCATCATTTTCTGTCTATTTTAGCAGTCTCATTCAAATTTTAAACATGAAATTCTTCGGTTTACTAATTATACTGACTTTGGTGGCTTGTATCAAAACGCCTGATCAGGGAAACCAAAAACCTGCACTTTTATTAAACTATACTACTGATGGACTGCAACTTCAATTACAAGGAAGTGCTACCGATGCCGATGGTAAAATCACCTCTCTAACGGTTAATTGGGGCGATAAAAAAGTGAGCAAATTTTTGAATAATGATTTCTCACAACTTGCTATCAACCATACTTATACAAACCCGGATGGGTACGAAATTCGCGTTTCGACCATAGATGATTTTGGAGACAGCACTGTTCAACTTGTTCAGGCTGTGGTCGATTTCAAAGAAACTTCACTCACTGGCATTAAGGAAAGTATGTATAAAACGACTGAAAATGAGTATTTAATTCTTACAACAAACTTACATACTTATCAGGAAGTACTTCAGAATGAGAAATTTAATCTCATTACGGATGTAATTGGAATGATGGATATCGATTTCATTGCTTTTCAGGAATGCGCGCAAAATAAATCATCGCAAATTACGGATAGCATCATTCGCGAAGACAATATGGCGCTTATCATCACCAACCGATTGAAAGAAAAATACAATGTTGATTACAATTATGTGTGGAACTGGGCGCATTATGGCTGGGAAGTGTGGGAAGAAGGCGTGGCTGTTTTGTCGAAATACCCATTATTGGACAGTGAAGATCGCTATGTTTCAAGTGGAACAAACACGACCAGTATCACTTCACGGAAAATAATTTATGGCGCCTATCAGATTCCTGAAGGGGAAATACACGTTTTTTCGGCACATACACATTGGCGGACAACTTTGACAGATCAGGAGCAAAACCATCAGATTGAGAATATTCAGGCAATGGTAAACGAAAAAGAATCGTGGTATTTTGGCGCATTGAGTGTTGTCTGTGGCGATTTCAATGTCAATCCTACAAGCGAATATCCCTGGAGCGAGGGATACAATACCATGGTCAAAAACAATGGTTATCAGGACACTTTTTTCGAAATCTATCCCAATGCCAACGACAAACCGGCTCAGGCAATTTACAATACCATTGGCGGCGATTTACCCGGAAGGATAGATTATATTTTCATGAAACCTGATGACCGATTACAAGTTATTGATTCACAGATAATTTTCACAAATGATATTATTGGCAGGGTTTCTGATCATTTCGGAGTTCTCACAAAAGTTCGTTTTGTTCGATAGAAAAATGATAAATGAAGCCAGTTGATCAAAAAAACCGGATTAATTTATTAAAAAACAGTCTTATATAATTCAATATGAAAGATTCTATTTCCTTCTCTAACAAATGTTCTATCAACTTTTCAACATTCGCTGTTGGTTTTTGGCGTCTTCATAGTTGGGGATTTACCACCGTTCAACTGATCGATTTTATCGAGAAATGTTTCGAATTGGGCATTAAAACATTCGATCATGCTGATATTTATGGCGATTATTCATGTGAGGAGATTTTCGGGAAGTCTATCGCCAAAAAACCATCAATACGTAGCAAAATGCAGCTTGTGAGTAAATGTGGAATCAAGTTAGTTTCAGAAAAACGACCAAACCATAAGATTAAAACTTATGACACAGGCAGTCAACATATCATACAATCTGTTGAAAACTCTTTGCAGATGTTACAAACTGACTATCTTGATGTGCTTTTGATCCATCGTTCTGATCCACTGATGGATGCCGATGAAATTGCTGAGGCATTTTACAAATTGGGATCAGGTGGTAAGGTTCGGTATTTTGGAGTTTCAAACTTTTTGTCTGCGCAATTCGACCTGCTTCAATCGCGGCTTGATTTTCCACTCATTACAAACCAGGTTGAAATTTCAGTGATGAATTTTGATGCATTTAACAATGGCATTCTCGATCAATGTCAGCAATATCACATCAAACCAATGGCATGGTCACCGTTGGCCGGTGGTCAGCTTTTTTCGGCCGAGACTGCAAAAGCAATTCGACTTCGCGATACGTTGAACCTGATTGGAACAAAATATGGAAGTTATAGTCCCGATCAGGTTGCGCTTGCATGGTTATTGCAGCATCCTTCTGGAATTGTTCCTGTATTAGGTAGTGGAAAAATAGACAGAATTGAACAAGCCATTGAATCTCAAATGATTAAACTAAGTCGCGAAGATTGGTTCACGATCTGGACTTCTTCCACGGGCGTGGAAATACCATGATTATTTCTGAAATAGAAAGAAATATTTTGAGATACCCTTGCTGATACAGATTTGTAAACCAACCGGCGCAGATTTGTTATCTGCATCCTTTAACATCGGATTTGCAATCCATTCAAATTCAACATTGCCCTAAAAATCCATCTCCCTTGCAAGGCGTTGCGCACTGGCAGAATCCCGATAACTATCGGAAATTGCTGTGGACTTCTCTGTC
>CANNKD010000215.1 GCA_947505205.1 Bacteroidota bacterium
GGTTGAAGACGACCTGGATGAAAATCGCAAAACGAGTATCAGCAAAGACATTCAGGCTTATATGAAGGACATCGATTTCTTCTTCACCGAAGCCCGTTTCACATTCGACATTCAGAAAGTGGAACAGCTTTTGAATGCAAACAACGAAACCTATTTTAAGGTCAGCCTGATCAGAAAACTAGATGCAAAAACAATTGATAATGTTACTGTTAGTAACTCACGCCAACGATTTATCGAAATCAATTTAGATCCGGCCATGCGTGAATTGAAGATCGTAAGTTATTATACTACCAAGTTTAATGAACGCGAAGAGCTCGCTTATTGGTGGACGACCATGGCTCCCGAATGGAAAGATTTCTTTGGTAGCAGTACGATGGTTTACGATACGTTACCAATTACAAAAGTGGTTGGACTTACAAACGATGCCATCATCATCAACCGGTTGCACGATTTAATTCGAAATGACACTTTCATGGTAGTTGATATTGATACACTTCCACTTTCTGAAATTGCCATGCTTCACGGTCACAGACCCGATACTGTGCTTTTTCTAAATGACACGGTTGGCGTTTTACGACCCGATACAATCATGACCGATGTTTCTGAAGTGTTTAGCCGTTTGAAACAATTTACGAAACTTAAAGAAGTAAATATTTCGTATAAATTTCAGTTTTACGATTTGGATCCCCTATCTGAACTATCTGAACTAAAGCTTATTGACTGTTCAAATACCTTGATCGAAGATCTTTCGCCGTTGCGAAACCTCAATCAGTTGGATGCCATTTATTTTTCCACAACAAGGGTTTCCGACCTGTCGCCCTTGCAATATTCCGTAAATATTAAGGAAATCTATTGTTTCAACACGCCATTGATAGATATCAGTGTGCTTGCCGGATATAAGCAACTCGAAAAATTGTACTGTTTCAATACCGATATTACGTCGTTGGCTCCTATTTCTGCAATGAAAACCATGCAGTCGATTCGTGCCTCAGACACCAAAATCACTGACATTGCGGCTTTGCAGGATTTATCCTATTTGCAATTTGTTGACATAAGTAATACGGCTGTTTCAGATCTCAATCCATTGAAATCACTCACAAATCTTGAAGTTTTAAACCTCGACAATACCAAAGTGAGCTCGCTGGATGCGCTTTCGAATTTAACAGCCTTAAACACCATTCAGTTTAACAATACTTCCGTAAACAGTTTGAGCGCCCTTTCAGAATTGCCAAAACTCGAAAAAGTATATTGCGAAAAATCGGGAATCACAGCAGAAATGGCAACTTCATTTATGCGTTTAAAGCCCAGTTGTTTAGTTATTTATGAAACAGCAGAGTTGATGAGCTGGTGGAAGAATTTACCCATTTACTGGAGGGCAATTTTCAGTGCGCAGGCCGGCATAAGTGCCAATCCGAATCCCATTGAACTGCATGAAATGATCAATATGACCAAACTTGATCTGAGCGGAAATAAATATTTACAAAATCTCGATCCTGTCGGGAGACTGAATAATTTGCAGACTTTGTTGCTTTCAAAAACCGAAATCACCGACTTAGATCCGGTGTCAAACCTTAGAGAATTGAAGACCATCGATATTTCGGATACACGAATCAGTAATCTTAACGCCCTCGAAACTTCGCTAAACCTCGAAAAACTCAATATTGAAAATACCCGTGTTGAAAGTCTGGATGCCTTAAACGAGTTGAATCACCTGAAACTGGTTCAGGCCGATGGAAGTCGCGTTACCTTGCAGACTGTTAATAAATTACTTCAAAAACAACCGGAAGCAATTGTCCTTTACCAGTCAGAATTATTGCGAAACTGGTGGAACTCCTTGCCACAGGATTGGAAAACCATTCTCGGAAACTATATTCCACTCGATATCAATCCAAGTCCGACACAACTTCAATCGATTGTAAATCTGCATGAAATAGAAATTAAAGACGTAATGGCCATCAATTCATTAACGCCGATCACCAAGTTTACTATGATGGAAAAATTGGTTTTAAAAGGAACGACAGTGAATGATTTGAGTCCTCTAACAGCAAGCAAAACTTTACGCCATCTTGAGATTCCGGGCAATCCGGTTGTTGATTTACAGCCTATCAGTCAACTTATTTCGCTCGAGGTTTTAAATATCGAAAGCACTCCCATTACTGATTTGTCGGCCATTTCCGGTCTCACGAATCTTCGGGTTTTAAATGCCGGCGGCACTCAGGTAAAAACGCTCAAAGCATTGGCACCATTGACAAAACTGGAGGATTTATCCATTTACAATACAGGAATAAAAACACTCAGTCCGGCCGATTTGCTTCCAAATCTTTCACAACTAAAGTGTTATAACACAAAAATAAAAAGCAAAGAGATAACAAAACTGAAAGCTAGTCGTCCGAATTTGAACGTACTTTATTACTAAGCTCGCAGATATGGGATTTGAAAACAGCATATAACTGAAACCATCCATCAATGAGACAGAACGATGAAAGTTGGAATTGAAGTTATGTATGTTTTTTCAAAATATTTCAATTTAATTGTCAGTTTATCAATTGATTAATTGTTTTTCCAGATAAAGTTTACCGATTAGGTTGTTCGTTAAGTTTGATTTTGTAATTTTGCACCCGATTTACCACAAATACAATTTGTTATGGCTGATCCAATTGTCAGTATTTTTGCCGGCAGGGCAACGAAATATCTCGCACATGAGATCGCTGCGAAATATGGCGTACCACTTGGGAAAAGTACGGTCACTGTTTTTTCTGACCATGAGTTTCAGCCTTCTTTTGAAGAAAATATTCGCGGACAAGATGTTTTTTTAGTACAATCTACCTTCGCTCCCACCGAAAATCTTTTTGAATTACTCATGATGGCCGATGCAGCCCGTCGGGCCTCTGCACGAAAAATAACGGCTGTCATTCCTTATTTTGGCTTTGCTCGTCAGGATCGAAAAGACAAATCACGGGTTGCCATCGCGGCAAAATTGGTTGCCAATATGTTAATCGTATCTGGCATCACACGCGTAATCACCATCGATTTACATGCAGATCAGATTCAGGGTTTCTTCGACGTCCCCGTGGATCATTTATTTGCCTCAAACATATTTGTTCCGTATATCGAAAGCCTTCAATTGCCGAATGTTACCATGGCTTCGCCAGATACTGGAGGAACTAGGCGTGCGGCTTCGTACGCCAAAATGCTCGGTACCGGTTTCGTTATTTGCCATAAACAACGTGCCAAAGCAAATGTGGTTGAATCTATGTCGTTGATTGGTGATGTGAAAGGTCGCGATGTTGTGATTATTGACGATATCATCGATACAGCGGGCTCAATCACAAAAGCCGGTGAGTTAATCATGGAACATGGCGCTTCAAGCGTAAGAGCTTTCTGCACACATGCTATTTTTTCAGGAGGAGCTTACGAAAAAATTCAAAACTCACCCTTCACCGAAATTGTCGTTACAGACACCATTCCATTAAAAAAAGAATGCGATAAGATTAAAGTATTGTCAACAGCTGACTTGTTTGCCGAAGTAATTCGGAGAGTAGAAAACTCAGAATCAATAAGTTCGCTGTTCCAAATATCAAGTAAATAAACATAAATAATTAACAAAAATGAAAACATTATCATTGAGCGGTTCTCTTCGTGAGAACGTAGGGAAACGAGATGCAAAATCACAACGCTATGCCGGAAAGGTACCATGCGTTTTGTACGGTGGAAAAGAACAAGTTCATTTTTCGACCGATGTTGTGAATTTCAAAGCCATTCTTTTTACACCTGAAACATTTCTTATTAACATCGTTATTGGCGACAAATCATACGAAGCCATCCTGAAAGATGTTCAATATCACCCAGTTGAAGACAATGTGTTGCATGCCGACTTCTTATTGGTCGATCAGGCAAAACCTGTTGTTGTATCACTGCCTGTTAAAGTAGTTGGAACTTCGCCTGGCGTTATCCGTGGTGGCAAATTAAAAATAAAACTGGCTCGTTTGAAAGTAAAGGGATTGGTTTCTTACCTCCCCGAATTTATCGAAATCAACGTTTCTGCATTGAATGTTGGTCAGGGCGTGAAAGTAAAAGAACTCAGCTTCGCTAACCTTACTTTCCTTGAACCTGGAAACAACGTTGTGGTTGATGTGAAAGTGGCACGTGGTGTAACACTTGCTGACGAAGAACCTGCTGCAGAAGAGTAGAAATTGATTTTCAATAATATAAAAAAGGTATAGGTTTCACTACCTATACCTTTTTTCTTAGCATAAAAAGATGAAATTCCTGATTGCCTGTCTTGGAAATATTGGAGCTGAATACCTCAACACCCGCCACAATATCGGTTTTTTGATTGCCGATCGATTAGTGCAAACATCAGAAGGTAGTTTCACTACAAATCGATATGCACAGACGGCAAACATCAAGCACCGTGGGAAAACCCTGGTTGTGATTAAACCATCCACTTACATGAATCTGAGCGGTAACGCTGTAAAATTTTGGATGCAGAAAGAGCATATTCCAATCGAAAATATGCTTGTTGTAACGGATGATATTGCACTGGAATTGGGTCAGTTACGCATGAAAATGAAAGGCGGTGATGCCGGACACAATGGCATGGAGAACATCATCCAGAGTTTACAAACGAATGAGTTTGCCAGACTGCGGTTTGGTATTGGAAATAATTTTTCGCGCGGCCGACAGGTGGATTATGTTTTGGGAGAATGGACCAAACAAGAAACTGACATCATTGATTCTCGTATTGATATGGCGGTGGAAATGATCAAAAGCTATGCTACTGTAGGCGTTCAGCTGACAATGACAGCTTTTAACGGGAAATAACTCCCACAGCAATGTCCGTGGAAAATTCCTAATTAATCATATACGTGTCCGAATACGAATAATATACCTTTAGAAATTCGGATCATCATGATCGGCTTAATTTATTCGCTTTTTTGAGATCTTTCAACCTGCGTTGCGAAATATTTCGTTTCGCCACGCCAAGGTACCTGAATATAGCGTTTTTTGAAATGAAGGTTTACCCGTTCACCACTCAAAGCCACCTGTTGTAAGGCTTCAATCACATCTTTTTCACTGCTTTCAACCGAGAAATCGAATGATTCGGCAATCGGACTTGCACCTTTCAATGCGCCAAAGGTTTCGAGGTTTAATTTCCCCTCAA